>DASUNK010000451.1:0-4081 GCA_036277195.1 Longimicrobiaceae bacterium
AGGAACTGGTTCTCCGGGAGTGTTGAACTACGGCGACTGTCTCGCATACGGAGTAGCGATGGACCTCGGCGAGCCGCTTCTCTTCAAAGGCGAGGATTTCCGGAAGACGGATATCGAAATCGCCCAGTACTGAAGCGGTTCAGCAGGACCCGTTTCAGCAGTGTGAGCTCATGGCGTAACCGCGCTCGGCGTCCACCAGCGGGGCGCGGTAGTCCCCCGAGAAGCAGGCCGTGCAGTACGTCTCCCCCCGGTTGTCGCCGCGCACGCACTCCACCATCCCCTCCAGCGACAGGTACCCGAGAGAATCCACTCCCAGGAAGGCGCGGATCTCCTCCACCGACATCTCCGAGGCGATCAGCTCCTCGCGCGTGGGCATGTCGATGCCGTAGAAGCAGGGGAAGCGCACCGGCGGCGACGCCAGGCGCAGGTGCACCTCGCGCGCACCGGCCTCGCGCAGCATGGCCACCAGCGCCCGCGAGGTGGTGCCGCGCACCAGCGAGTCGTCCACCACCACCACGCTCTTCCCCTGCAGCACCTCGCGCACGGGGCTGAACTTCATCCGCACCTTGAAGTCGCGCCCGGCCTGGCCGGGGGTGATGAAGGTGCGCCCCACGTAGTGGTTCCGGATGAGCCCCAGCTCGAAGGGGATTCCCGCCTCCTCGGCGTAGCCCACGGCGGCGGAGTTGGCCGAGTCGGGGACGGAGATGACGATCTCGGCGCCCGGTGCCGGCTGCTCCCCGGCCAGGCGGCGGCCGAAGGCACGGCGGGCGCGGTCCACCGTCTTCCCCCAGAGCCGCGTGTCGGGACGGGCGAAGTAGACCAGCTCGAAGATGCAGGGCTGCGGCTCGGCGACGAACTTGGGGATGCGGATGCTCTCCTCGACCTCGCCGCCGCGGATACGGATGAGCTCGCCCGGCTGCACGTCGCAGCTGTGGCGCGCGCCCACGATGTCGAGCGCGCAGGTCTCGGAGGCCACCACCAGCCCGCCGCCGGGGAGGGCACCCACTACCAGCGGGCGGTAGCCGTACGGGTCGCGCGCCACGTAGAGGGCGTCGTCGATGGTCACCAGCAGGCAGTACGCACCCTCCAGCTGCCCCAGCGCGTCCAGCACCTGCTCGTCGGGCGTGGCCGCGCGCGAGCGGGCGATGAGGTGGACGATGACCTCGCTGTCGATGGTGCTCTGGAAGAGGGAGCCCTCGCCGAGGAGGCGCTCGCGCAGCTGCTGGGCGTTGGTGAGGTTGCCGTTGTGCACCAGCGCCAGGTGGCCGCCGCGGTAGGTCTCGCGGATCGGCTGGGCGTTCTTGAGGCCGGGGCCGCCGGCGGTGGAGTAGCGGATGTGCCCCACGGCCAGCTCGCCGCGGAGCTTGGCCAGGTGCTCCTCGGTGATGGCCTCGGAGACGAGCCCGGCCGCGCGGTGGCGGTGCCCGGTGCGGGTGGCGGCGTCGTAGGTGCAGATGCCCGCGGCCTCCTGCCCCCGGTGCTGGAGGGAGTAGAGTCCCAGGAAGGCGAGCTTGGCGGCCTCGGGCGAGCCGGAGACCGCTACGATTCCACACACGGCAGGGTCGGCAAGTGCGAAAGTGCGAAAGTGCGAAAGTGCGCGATACCGTGCGTTCCGCGCCGGAGCCGTCGAACAACCCTCCACCGCTTGCGGGGGAGGGTGGCGAGCCTAAACGAGCCGGGTGGGGGCCCTACGGCCGGTTCACCTCGGACTCCAGCGAGGTCTCCACGTCGGCCGGGGTGCCGTCCATCCGCCGCGGGATGGCGCCGTAGTACACGCGCGCCAGCTCCGCCGCCGGCGCGTCCACCCCGCCGCCGCGCGTGGCGATGCGGACGCCCCCGTCCCGCCCGCCCACGGTGCCGATGCGCCGCGCCGCCACCTCGTGCTCGCCCGCCACCTCCAGCAGGGCGTCCAGGTGCAGCGGGTCGCAGGAGAGCACGACGCGCCCCTGCGCCTCGCCGAAGAGGAGCGCCGCCTCGGGGAGCGCGTCGTCCAGCTCCACCTCCACCCCGAAGGGGGTGCGCTCGTCGGCGATGGCGGACTCGGCCAGCGCCACCGCCAGCCCCCCCTCGGCGCAGTCGTGCGCCGAGCGCACCAGCCCCGCGCGGATGGCCGCCAGCAGCGCCCGCTGCAGCGCCGCCTCGGCCGCCAGGTCGATCTCCGGCGCGTCGCCCGCCACCAGGCCGTGCACCACCTTCAGGTACTCGCTCCCGCCCAGCTCGGCGGTGTTGCGCCCGAAGAGCACCACCGCGTCGCCCTCCTCCTGGAAGGCGGAGGTGGTGACGTGCGCCACGTCCTCCACGATCCCCACCATCCCGATGGTGGGAGTGGGATGGATGGCGCCGCGCGGGTTCTCGTTGTAGAGCGAGACGTTGCCCCCTGTCACCGGCGTCTCCAGCGCGCGGCACGCCTCGCCGATCCCCCGCACCGCCTCGGAGAGCTGGTGGTACACCTCGGGCTTGAGCGGGTTGCCGAAGTTGAGGTTGTCCGTCACCGCCCGCGGCAGCGCGCCCGAGCAGGCCAGGTTGCGCGCCGCCTCCGCCACGGCGATCTGCCCGCCGCGGTAGGGGTTGAGGTGCACGTAGCGGCCGTTGCAGTCCACCGTGGCGGCGATCGCCCGGCGCGTCCCCCGCAGCCGCAGCACGGCCGCGTCGGAGCCGGGGCCCACCACCGTGTTGGTGCGCACGGTGCTGTCGTACTGCTCGTACACCCAGCGCTTGGAGGCGAGGGTGGGCGAGTCGAGCAGCGCCAGCAGCGTCCAGGTGGGGTCGGCCTCCTCGGGGCGCGGCCGCAGCGAGGCGGCGTCCCAGCGGCGGAGCGCGGCGGTGGCGGGCGACTCCACCCCCTGGCGGGTGTAGGTGGGGCACCCGCTCACCAGCGGCTCGCCGGGGATCTGCACGATCACCTCGCCGTGCTCGCGCACCACGTAGAGCCCGGTGCCGGTGACGGTGCCGATGGTCTCGGCCTGCAGGTCCCACCGGCCCAGGATGGCGCGCACCTCCTCCTCGTGCCCCTGCCGGGCCACCACCAGCATCCGCTCCTGGGTCTCTGAGAGGAGCACCTCGTACGGCGTCATCCCCGGCTCGCGCACGGGGACGCGGGTGATCTCCAGGTCCACCCCGGTGCCGCCGCGCGCCGCCATCTCGGTGGAGGAGGAGACGAGCCCGGCGGCGCCCATGTCCTGGATGCCGACGATGTGGCCGGAGCGGATGAGCTCCAGCGAGGCCTCCAGCAGCAGCTTCTCGGTGAAGGGGTCGCCCACCTGCACCTGTGGACGCTTCGCCTCGCTCTCCTCGGAGAGCTCGGCCGAGGCGAAGGTGGCGCCGTGGATGCCGTCGCGGCCGGTGCGGGCCCCCACCGCCATCAGCGAGTTCCCCACCCCCTCGGCCACGCCGCGGATGAGGTCCTCGCGCTTCATCAGCCCGATGCACATGGCGTTGACCAGCGGGTTCCCCTCGTAGGCGGCGTCGAAGTAGACCTCGCCCGCCACGGTGGGGATGCCGACGCAGTTGCCGTAGTCGCCGATCCCCTTGACCACGCCGGCGAAGAGGTAGCGCACCCGGTCGCCCTCGGGGCCGTCCAGTTCGCCGAAGCGGAGCGAGTTGAGCATGGCGATGGGCCGCGCGCCCATGGTGAAGACGTCGCGCAGGATGCCGCCCACGCCGGTGGCGGCGCCCTGGTACGGCTCCACCGCCGAGGGGTGGTTGTGCGACTCGATCTTGAACGCCACGGCCAGCCCGTCGCCCACGTCGATGACGCCGGCGTTCTCGCCCGGGCCCTGGAGCACCCAGGGCGCCCGGGTGGGGAGGGTGCGGAGGAGCGGGCGCGAGTTCTTGTAGCCGCAGTGCTCGCTCCACATGGCGCTGAAGACGCCCAGCTCGGTGTAGGTGGGCTCGCGCCCCAGGATGCCGAGGACGAGGGCGTGCTCCTCGGGCGAGAGGCCGTGCTCCGCCACCAGCGCGGGGGTGATGGCGGGGTCGCCGGGACGGGGTCGGGGGGGCACGGGATCCTGGGTGCGAAGTGCTAAGTGCGAAGTGCGAAGTGCGACCTGGCGGAAGGCGAAGGTTCGCTCCGGCGGGTGCA
>DASUNK010000452.1:0-5067 GCA_036277195.1 Longimicrobiaceae bacterium
AGCGATGGCGGACGAGACGAACGGAAGCGAGCGCATGGCGGAGATCCGCAAGGTGGCCGTGATCGGGGCGGGGACGATGGGGAACGGGATCGTCCACGTCTTCGCGCAGCACGGCTACGACGTCACCATGGTCGACGTGCGCCCCGAGGCGCTGGAGCAGGCCCGCGCCACCATCGCCGGCAACCTCGACCGGCAGGTGCGCAAGGGCGCGCTCGACGAGGCCGCCAAGGAGGAGGCGCTGGGGCGCATCTCCACCGCGGCGGAGCTGGCCGGGGGGGTGGAGGGCGCCGACCTGGTGGTGGAGGCGGCCACCGAGAACCAGGACCTCAAGCACCGCATCTTCATCGAGCTCGACCAGTCCGCCCCCGCGCACGCCATCCTGGCCACCAACACCTCCTCCATCTCCATCACCGAGATCGCCGCCCGCACCGGCCGCCCGGACCGGGTGATCGGGATGCACTTCATGAACCCGGTGCCGGTGATGAAGCTGGTGGAGATCATCCGCGGCCTCTCCACCAGCGAGGAGACCACCCGCGCGGTGGTCCGGGTGGCCGAGGGGCTGGGGAAGACGGTGGCCGAGGCGCAGGACTACCCCGGCTTCGTGGCCAACCGCATCCTGATGCCGATGGTCAACGAGGCCGTCTACTGCCTGATGGAGGGCGTCGCCGAGCGCGACGCCATCGACACGGTGATGAAGCTGGGGATGAACCACCCGATGGGGCCGCTGGCGCTGGCGGACCTGATCGGGCTGGACACCTGCCTGGCGATCCTGGAGGTGCTGCACGCGGGGCTGGGCGACGACAAGTACCGCCCCTGCCCCCTGCTGCGGAAGTACGTGGCGGCCGGCAAGCTCGGTCGCAAGACGGGCGAGGGCTTCTACCGCTACGACTGAGCGCGGCGTCCGAGTGTCCAGAGACCGAGCGAATCACGGAAGAAGGCGCATATGGCTACGCTGGCGGAGGAGATCGAGAACCGGCCGGGCGTGCTGACGCCCGAGCAGCAGCAGGTGCGCGACCTGGCGCGCGAGTTCGCCGAGGGCGAGATCGTCCCCCACGTCGACGAATGGGAGCGGGCGGGCGAGCTGCCGCGCGCCATCATCGACAAGCTGGGCGAGCTCGGCTTCCTGGGGATGCTCCTCCCCGAGGAGTGGGACGGGCTGGGGCTCGACAGCACCACCTACCTGGTGGCGCTGGAGGAGATCGCCCGGGGCGACGCCTCGGTGGCGGTGGCGATGGGGGTGCACAACTCGCTCCCCACCCAGATGATCCTGGCGCACGGCACCCCGGAGCAGAAGGAGCGCTGGCTGAAGCCGATGGCGCGCGGCGAGCTGCTGGGCGGCTTCGCGCTCTCCGAGGCGGACGCCGGCTCGGACGCGGCCGCGCTCTCGGCGCAGGCGCGCCGGGTGGACGGCGGATGGGTGCTGAACGGCGCCAAGGCGTGGATCACCAACGGCGGCTTCGGCGACGTGATGGTGTGCATGGTGCGCACCGACACGCCGCAGGACCGCCGCGGCGCCAAGGGGATCGGCGCCTTCATCGTCCCCACCGACGCGTCCGGCTACGTGGTGGGGAAGAAGGAGGACAAGATGGGGCAGCGCGCCTCGGAGACGGTGGGGATCGCCTTCCAGGACCTCTTCGTCCCCGACGACCAGCTGCTGGGCGACCCGTCGCAGGGGTTCATCTACGCGCTGCAGGGGCTCGACGGCGGGCGGCTGGGGATCGCGGCGCTGGCGTGCGGCATCGCGCAGCGGGCGCTGGAGCACTCGCTGGCGTACGCGGACGAGCGGCGGCAGTTCGGCCGGGCCATCCGCGAGTTCCAGGGGATGCAGTTCAAGCTGGCGAACATGGCCACGCGGCTGGAGGCGGCGCGGGCGCTCCTCTACCGCGCGGCGGCCGCGCGCGACGCCGGCGAGCGGGTGAGCAAGCTGGCCTCCATGGCCAAGCTCTTCGCCTCGGAGATGGCCATGTACGTGACCACCGAGGCGGTGCAGGTCTTCGGCGGGTACGGCTACGTCAAGGAGTACCCGGTGGAGAAGCTCTTCCGCGACGCCAAGGTCACGGAGATCTACGAGGGGACGAGCGAGGTCCAGCGCACGGTGATCGCCCGCGAGCTCTACCGCTAGGCGAGCGGCGCACTTCGCACCTCGCACTTCGCACTTCGCACTTCGCACTTCGCACTTCGCACTTCCACGACGGACGGGGCATGGAACTGTTCTCGCTCATCACCGAGCACGACCACGAGCAGGTGGTGTTCTGCCACGAGCCCTCCTGCGGCTACCGGGGGATCATCGCCATCCACAACTCCGTGCTGGGCCCGGCGCTCGGGGGGACGCGCTTCTGGAGCTACGCCAGCGACCAGGAGGCCTTCATCGACGCGCTGCGCCTCTCGCGCGGGATGACCTACAAGGCCGCCGTGGCGGGGCTCAACCTGGGCGGCGGCAAGTCCGTCATCATCGGCGACCCCCGCACCACCCGCCGCGAGGAGATCTTCCGCGCCCACGGACGCTTCGTGGAGACGCTGCGCGGCCGCTACATCACCGCCGAGGACGTGGGCACCTCGCCCGAGGACATGGAATACATCAACATGGAGACCCAGCACGTGGTGGGTCTCCCCGGCACCTCGGGCGACCCCTCGCCGGTGACGGCGTACGGCGTGTACCGGGGGATGAAGGCCGCGGCGCAGGCGGCGTGGGGGTCGGACACGCTGGCCGGGAAGACGGTGGCGGTGCAGGGGGTGGGGCACGTGGGCTACTACCTCTGCCAGAACCTGGCCGCCGAGGGCGCGCGGCTGGTGGTGACCGACATCGACGCCGAGCGGGTGCAGGCGGTGGTGCAGGAGTTCGGCGCGCAGGCGGTGGCGCCCGACGCCATCTACGGCGTGGACGCCGACATCTACGCCCCGAGCGCGCTGGGGGCCACCCTCAACGACCGGACCATCCCGCAGCTGAAGGCCAGGGTGATCGCGGGGGCGGCCAACAACCAGCTGGCCGAGCCGCGCCACGGCGACGAGCTGCACCGGCGCGGCATCGTCTACGCGCCCGACTACGTGGTCAACGCGGGCGGGCTGATCAACGTCTGCGGCGAGCTGAACGGGTGGGCGCCCGAGCGCTCCATGCGCAAGGCGGGCGACATCTACAACACGCTGCTGCAGATCTTCGAGCTGGCCGACTCCGAGGGGATCCCCACCTACCAGGCGGCCGACCGGGTGGCGGAGCGGCGGATCAGCGCGGTCGACAAGCTCCAGCGCACCTGGGTGTGAGACCGGGCGGAGGTTGTCTTCCCGCGCGGATCGCGCTACATTATCCTGCTGCCCCGGAAACGGGGCGGCTTTCGTTTCCGCCTGCTCCGCGCTCTCACCGGCGCGGGGCCTCATGTCCACAGGAAAGGTGACTTTTGCGAGACTACGAGGTCGTCTACATCTTCACTCCCGCGCTGGAGGAGCCGAGGGTGACGGAGAAGCTCGACCGCTTCCACGCCCTCCTCACCGGCAGCCACGGCACCGTCGCCGCCGTGGACCACTGGGGCCGGCGCCAGCTGGCCTACCCGATCGCCGACCAGACCAGCGGCTACTACGTGGTGGCCCACTTCTCCGCCCCGGCCGACGCGCTCCCCGAGTTCGAGCGGGCGCTGAAGCTGGACGACGAGGTGCTGCGCTACCTGGTGGTGGTCAACGAGGGCGAGCTGGCCACCACGCCGGTGACGCCGGTGCGGCAGGTCCGCGACGAAGAGGCCGAAGAGGAAGGGGAGGACGAGTAAGATGCGCTCTGGACGCAAGGTGTGCCCGATCTGCGAGACGGGCGCCCACTACATCGACTACAAGGACGAGCGCACCCTGCAGCGCTTCGTCACCGAGCGGGGCAAGATCCTGCCGCGCCGGATCAGCGGGATGTGCGCCCGGCACCAGCGCCAGGCGGGCACGGCGATCAAGCGCGCGCGCTACCTCGCCATGCTCCCGTACATCGCCGGCCACGATACCTGAACCGGACCCGGAAGGAGATTCCACGATGCAGGTGATTCTCAGGGACCGGCTCGAGAACCTGGGCGAGGCCGGCGAGATCGTCGAGGTGAAGCCGGGCTACGCCCGCAACTACCTCATTCCGCAGGGACTGGCCTACGAGGCCACCGCCGCCAACAAGCGCCGGCTGGAGTCCGAGCGCGCCGCCCAGGGCCGCCGCGAGGCGGCGACGCTGGACGACGCCCGCGCCCGCGCCGGGAGCATCGAGGGCGTGTCGCTCACCTTCCACGCGCGGGCGGGGCAGGAGGGCAAGCTCTTCGGCTCCATCACCGCGGCGGACATCGCCGAGCGGCTGGCGGCGCAGGGGATCGAGATCGACCGGCGCCAGATCGAGCTCGACGAGCCGATCAAGTCGCTGGGGGTGACCTCGGTGCCCGTCCGCCTGCACGCGCAGGTGAAGCCCGAGGTGAAGGTCTGGGTGATCCAGGAGGAGTAGCCCTCCTCGCCCCGTACCGACGCTCCGAAGCCGCCCCGCGCCAGTCGCGGGGCGGCTTCTTTTTCGCTTTTGCGTGGCGCGCGGCTGGTCCCTAACTTGCCTTTCGACGACCCCGAGGGGCCGGTCCCGGCCGGCCGCACGCTCCCCTTTCGCGAAAGACGCATGAGCACCAGCCACGCCGCACCCGCCGCCCTGGACCTTCCGCCCGAGGTGGCGCGCGTGGCGGACCTCCTTGCGGACCGCAAGGCGCTGAACGTGGTGCTGCTGGACCTGCGCGGCCTCTCCAGCGCCACGGACTGGTTCGTGATCGCCAGCGGCACCAGCGACACGCACGTGGGCGCCATCGCGGACCACGTGATCGAGGAGCTGCGCAAGGCCGGCACCCGGCCGCTGAACGTGGAGGGCGCGCGGGCGGGGCGGTGGGTGCTGATCGATTACTTCGACTTCGTGGTGCACGTCTTCCACCCCGCCGCGCGCGACTTCTACCAGCTGGAGCGGCTCTGGGGCGACGCGCCGTCGCATTCGCTGGAACCGCAAGTCCTAAGTCCTAAGTCCTAAGTCCTAAGTCCTAAGTCCTAAGTCCTAAGTCCTAAGTCCTAAGTCCTAAGTCCTAAGTC
>DASUNK010000453.1:0-5112 GCA_036277195.1 Longimicrobiaceae bacterium
GTCGCCGGCCAGCTGCACCTCGAGGGTGCCGTCCGGGCGCGCCTCCGCGGCGCCGACGCCGGGGAGCCCGGCCAGGAGGGCGGGGTCCGCCTCGCCGGCCAGGCGCAGGCGGAGCCGCCGCCCCGCCCCCCAGCGCCGGCGCAGCTCGTCGAGCGTCCCCTCGCCCGCCACCTCGCCCCGGCGCAGCAGGACCACGCGGTCGGCGAGCCGCTCCACCAGCTGCATGTGGTGGGCGCTGAGCACCACCGCCGTGCCGGCCGCGCGCAACTCCCGGATCAGCTCCAGGAAGAAGTCCTGGTTGAGGGGGTCGAGGCCGGAGAACGGCTCGTCCAGCACCGCCAGCGTCGGGCGGTGCACGATGGAGGTGATGAACTGCACCTTCTGCTGGTTCCCCTTGGAGAGGTTGCGCATCTCCTCCCCGGCACGGTCGGCCAGCCCCACCCGCTCCAGCCACCGGTCGGCCTCGCGCCGGGCGTCGGCGCGCGCCATCCCCCGCAGGGCGCCGAAATACCGCAGGATGCGCCGCACCGGGACGTCCTGGTAGAGCCCGCGCTCCTCGGGGAGGTAGCCCACCCGCTCGGCCACGGGGTGCCCGGTCTCGGCCCCGTCGAGCCGGTAGCGCACGCTGCCGCGGTCGGGGTGCAGCATCCCGATGGCCAGGCGCAGCAGCGTGGTCTTGCCGGCGCCGTTCGGTCCCAGCAGCGCCACGATCTCTCCCGCGCGCACCCGGACCGAGACCCCGGCCACGGCCCGGATCGCGCCGAAGGACTTCTCCACGCCGTCGAGCGCGAGCACTGCCGGGAGGGTCTCGTTCACGGGAACGCCGGGTCGAGGTCGGAGCCGGACCGCAGGGTGCGCGGCGCTCAATCTGGCGCGGCGGGGTCCGGGACGCGAATCTGTCCGGTGAACGGACCGCTGTGCCTATCCCCACAACCCGGAGTACGGAGCCATGCAGAAGATCCGACTGGACCTGGAAGCGCTCGAGGTGGAGTCGTTCGCGGTGGCCGATGCCGCGGCGGAAGTGCTCGAGGCCGGCCCCACCCGGCGGTGCCTGACGCCGGACTGCACCGCCGGCCCGGACTGCATCTGAGGCGCCCCGGGCCCGGGGACCTTACCGGAAGGTCCCCGGGCTCACGTCGTAGACGTGGTGGTAGCGGCCGGTGTCGTCGTCCGGGCCCCAGAACCCGAGCTGCTCCGCCCAGCGCACGCTCTGCAGCCGCCGCCCGCCGAGGGTGACGAACCCCGCCGCACGCGTGGTCACCACTCCCAGGCCGCGCAGGTCCGCCAGCCCGCGGAGCACCGCCGCGCCGCGCTCGGCCACCAGCCGCCGCGCCGTCCCCGGCCCGATCCCCGGGACGCGCACCAGCTCCTCGTACCCCGCCGTCTTCACCTCCACCGGGAAGCGCTCGGGGTGGGCCAGCGCCCACGCCGTCTTGGGGTCCATCCCCAGCGGGAGGTTCCCCTGCGCGTCGAACACCACCTCCTCGCGGCCGAAGCCGTAGCGGCGCAGCAGGTAGTCCGCCTGGTAGAGGCGCTGCTCGCGCAGCACGGGCGTCTCCGGCACCTGCTCCATGGGGGTGTCGCGGATCGGGCGGAAGGCGCTGAAGTGCGCGTGGTGGATGCCGCCGCCCGCGTACAGCTCCGTCACCTTCCCCAGCAGGGTGCGGTCCGTGTCCGGGGTGGCGCCCACCACGAACTGCATGGTCATCCCGGAGGTGCCGCCGGGGCGCAGCGGGTCGCGCCGGCGCCCGTCGGCCTCCTCCCGCCACCCCCGCACCACCTGCGAGCGGGCCTGCTCCAGGCTCGCCAGCGTGGTGGCGAGGCTCTTCTCCGGGGCGATGCGCACCAGCGTGCTCCCGCACGGCGCCTCCAGGTTCAGCGAGACGCGGCTGGCGAGCGCCGTCAGCCGCTCCACCTGCGCCGCCTGGCCGCCCGGCACCATCTTCACGTGCACGTAGCCGCCGAAGCGGTGCCGCCCGCGCAGTAGCTCCAGCACCTGGATGAGGTCGTCGAGCACCTTCACCGGGCGGCCGGGGATGCCGGTGGTGATGAAGAGCCCGCTGCACCAGCCGCGGCGGTGCGCCTCCATGAAGATGCGCGCCAGCTCCTCGGGCTTCAGCAGGGTGCGGGGCATCTCGCGGTCGCGCCGCATCGGGCAGTAGTGGCAGTTGAAGCTGCAGGCGTTGGTCATCAGGATGCGCAGCAGCGACACGCGCCCGCCCCCGGTGCGCAGGGTGCGGAGGTTCAGCGGGCGCAGCGCCCCCACCGACTTCGCATTGCGCAGCCGCGGCGGCAGCGGCGACGACGACGCGGCGCCGTCCAGCCGGTCGCGGTCGTCGCCCGCCAGCGACATCAGCACGTCGAGCTTCCGCTCCAGCGTCATCTCGCGTTCCATCACACCCTCCCGGGTTTCGGCTTCTCTTCGCATCCGAATAGATGCCGAAAGTACTCCCGGTGCGCAAGAGGGATGAGGTGTCCTACGCGCGTCCCGGAAACCGGGTCGGACACGCCACACCTTTGGGGTCCGACCGTGGCGGGGAGGGGAAGAAGCGAGGTGGCAGAAGCTATTTTTTCGTGTCACCGGTTCGGCACGATCGTCGCAATGGGGTAGACTGCCACATCTCGGTGTAACAGTAGGGGTTGCGGAATCGGCGCGAGCCGTTAGATTCGGTAGCCTGGGAGCCCTCCCGCTCCCGTCTTCCCATACAGCTACTCCCGAAAAAGGCACCCCGGCCGCGAGGCCGGTCCGCAAAGCTAAGGGGTCTCACGGAGACAGCCCGGCCGCCGAAGGAACCCACTCCCTTCGCCCGCGGCTGCCTGATGTCGAGTCCCAAGCCGAGCCTCCGTGGTTTCCCCCGCACCTCGTTGAGACTCACCGCCGCCGCGCTCTGCGCCCTCCTGGCGGCCGCCTGCTCCGACAACGCCACCTCCCCCTCGCTGGTCGAGCCCGGCTCGCTCAACGCCAAGAAGGGCCTCCCCCTGGTCGGCGGAATCCTCGCCTCCACCGGGCACCTGGTCTCCAACAAGACCAAGTACAGCAACAGCAGCACGGGCTCCAACGCCACCGGCCGCTCCGGCACGGCGAAGCTCGCCGCGAGCGCCATCGTGGCCACGGACGGGCGCGCGTGGCTCACCGTGACCACGGGCGACCTGGAGGCCCTGGCGGCCGCTCCGGGCGCCATCGTCCACCTGCAGGTGAAGATCACCGGCCCCGACGGCGACAAGCTGGCCACCCTCAACTTCCAGGACCCCGGCGGCCTGGGCGGCACCGGCAGCCTGGGCAGCCTCATCCTCCAGCTCGACGGCGTGCCCCCCGGCTCCACCTTCCGCCTCCAGGGGAACGTGCGCGGCATCGACGGCCGCCGCACGGACGTGGTGACGGTCAGCGGCGGCTTCGGGCTGGCGGCCGCCATCGAGGCGCGCATCCACGCCCCCGACGAGGCGGTGGTGAACACGCCCACGGTCATCACCGGCACCGTCACCGAGCTCAACGGCCAGGTGGGGAGCCGCGCGGACTGCGTGCTCTACGTGGACGGCGTGCGGGTGGACGTGGCGGACGGCATCTGGGTCGACGCGGGCGACGCGGTGACCTGCGCCTTCACCCACACCTTCACCGAGACGGGCGGCCACGACGTCGAGATCCGGCTGGAGGACCCCTCCACCGGCACCACCATCATCGTGGGGAGCTTCAGCTCGGACACGGTGCAGGTGATCGACCCGGTCTCCACCTCGTGGACCATCAGCGCCGAGGAGCGCACCGTCGCCAGCTCCAACTGGCACTGGTACGACTGGCTCAACCCGGTGACCGGCGCCCGCAAGGACTACTCGGACTTCGACATCCGGCAGGAGCGCACGCAGACGGTGGCGGTGACGGGCATGCTCACCCGCAACACGTCGTTCCCGGTGGCGGTGGTGCGGGTGCGCTACGGCTCGGGCGGCCTCACCTGGGACAACGACGAGTGGACCGGGCTGGTGGTGACCACGGGGCTGAACGGCGCCCAGTGCATCAACCGGCAGGTGAGCCCGCTGGGGGCGCTCTTCTACCTCTGCAGCTCGGGTGGGAACACGTCGTTCGGGTACAGCCGCTTCGGCGGGATCGTCACCTACCACTCCGACGGCTTCAGCCGCACCTTCGACGGGGCGGGCGTGGAGGACGTGTTCACCTGGAACGACTCCTACATCGAGTACCAGCAGGGCGAGCAGGTGCGGCCGTGGGGGAACGACGTGTGGATGAAGATCTCCATCACCGACGTGCTGGGGACCTTCACCATCGACCCGGTGGCGCAGCTCACCACCCGGGAGAGCACGGTGCAGCCGCGCACGGAGAGCTGCGAGGACACCTTCCCCTGGTGGCTGGACGGCGGCCGCATCCACGCCTGCTTCGCCTCCGAGGTGCGCGAGTCGGTGCGCAGCGGCGAGGGCGCGGGCTGACGCCTTCCGTCCCGAACGCAGCAAGTCCCGGCGCGCCGCGAGGTGCGCCGGGACTTCACGTTTCCGGGAGATCGGCTACGACACTCTTGTGCGACACGGTTTGCGCCGTTATTTCGAAAAGGCGAGGCTGTGCGCCTCCCTCCTTCCCTCCACATCGAGAGACTTACCCATGAACAAGCTGACGCTGGACGACCTGCAGGTGGAATCGTTCGCCACCTCCGACGCCATGGCGGCGGAGCGCGGCACCGTGCACGGCCAGGCGGCGATGGAGGCGTGGGGCGAGAGCAAACCCTCCTGCATCTCCTGCTACGGCCCGACCGACCCCTGCATCTGCGACCCGCCTCACGGGTTGACGGAGCTCTGCTGATCGCTTGATCCCGGCGGTTGAAAGAGAGGACGCAGAGATCCGGTTCAGGTCTCTGCGTCCTCTCTTTTGGTTCTCCTCTGCGTGATCTTCTTCGTTCTTTAGTCGAAGAGACCCATCTGCCCGCCGGGCGTGGGGCGCCGGAAGGCGGCGGTGGAGAGGGTGGGGAGGTGGTTCACCAGCCCCGCCCGCCGGCACGAGGTCTCGAAGAGCATCCGCATCTGCTCGGCGAAGATCCCCTCGCCGCGCATGCGCGAGCCGAAGCGCGGGTCGTTGAGCCGGCCGCCGCGGATGGCCTTCACCCGGTTCAGCACCTT
>DASUNK010000454.1:0-2716 GCA_036277195.1 Longimicrobiaceae bacterium
AGCGGCGCCTGCTGATCAGCACCGCGAAGGCGTAGTCGTGGACCGCGAGCGGGTACCGCTCGTGGTGGCGCGGGTAGGTCTCCAGCGCCTTCCGGGCGTACTCCTCCACCTTCTGCTCGTCCTCCAGCTCGAAGTGGAGGAGGAGCAGGTCGTGGTACGTCTGCGCCGCGAGCCACTCCTCGCCCTGGTCGAGCGCCACGCGCGCCGCCGTGTAGAGGTGCTTGGCGGCGGCGCTGAGATGGCCGCGGTCGGTCAGGAGCCTCCCCAGCCCCAGGTGCGCGCGGACGTAGACCGGCCACTCCTGCTCCTGGTACGCGTAGCGGATGGAGCGCCCGTAGAACACTTCCGCCCGCCAGGGATCTCCCACGGTCCGGTTCGTCCGCCCCGCCACGAACGCCGGGTACGGCCCCCGGGGCCGGATGGCCGCGCCCGCCTCGGCGAAGTGCACGGCCGTGTTCGGATAGCCCGTGTCCTGCGCCCAGGTCGCGACCGCCTCGCACGCCGCGGCGACGTACGCGTCGTCCGGCGGGCGCCTGCCGTTCACCTGCATGAGCACGCGCAGGTCGCTGCGCAGGTCCGCGGGTGCCTGGTCGAGCGCCTCGGTCCTCCGCTCGCCCACGTGGCGGGGACTCCGGTCTCGAAAGAGGTACTGCCGCCGCTCCGGCCGGCACTGCGCGGCGAGCCGCACCTGGCGCGCGAGCACGTAGAGCTCCAGCCCCAGGTCGGACGGCACTTCTTCGAGAATGCCCAGGAAGTCGCGGGGAGGCGGGGCACGCAGGATGCCCCACGGCCGCTTGCGCCCGACACGATCCGCCCGTTTCACCACGGCAGATTCAGGAGGTGGAAGGTAGACGGGGGAACGTTCGATCGGTGAGACCAGCAGATGCTAAGATACTCACCCTAGGGCAGGGCGCAACAGGAGCGGGGCGGCCGGCTCAGCTTTCCTTGCCGCCCGGCTCGCTTTCCTCCTCCTCCGGCAGCCGCCACGCCGTGCGGTTCAGCGCCGGCCGCCCCGTGGCGGGAGCGGCCTGGCGGGCGCGCTCCGCCGCCTGCGCGATGCGCGGTCCGTCGTGCATCGCCACCGCCGCCCTCCCCAGCTCCGCCACCATCGCCGCCTCCACCGCGGGCTCGAGCCCCTTCTCCAGCAGCGTCCAGCAGGTGGCCCAGCACTCCTGGTAGGTCTCCTGCTCCCCCGTCCCGGCCGCCGCGTGGGCGAGCGCGGCCAGCAGCTGCCCCCGCTCGGCCGACGACGAGGCCCGCCGCAGCACCTGCCGGAGCAGCGGCCCGGCCTCGGCGTACTTCCGCTGCCGCAGCTTCAGCACCGCCTGGTCCGCTAGCAGCGCCGGCAGCTGCGGGTGGCTCGGCCCGAACGCCTTCTCCGCGTTGCGGGCGAGGGCCTCCGCGCGCTCGTACTCCCGCAGCCGCAGCGCCAGCCGCATCTGCCCATGGAAGGCGCGCGCCCGGATGTCGCGCAGCCCGTGGCGCCGGCAGGTGAGCAGCGCCCGGTGGAAGGAGCGGTGGGCCTGCTCGTAGCTGCCCCGGCGGGTGAAGAGTGCTCCCAGCTCCACGAAGGCGGCGGCGTACACCTGCCAGTCCGGCTCGCGCCGGGCCACGGCGACCGCCCGCCGTAGCCACGTCTCCGCCACCGCGTCGCGTCCCCACTGTGTGGCCAGCACCCCGGCCAGCAGTGGCGGCTCGCCGTGCTCCGGCGCCGCCAGCGCCGCCGCCTGCGCGAAGGCCGTCGCGGTCCCGAACAAGCCCTGCCGTGCCGACCACTCGGCGACGTGCACGCACGCCACGCTGAGGGCGGCCGGATCCGCCTGCGCGGGCGCGGCCACCATGCCGGTGAGGACGTCGAGGGGGAACTCGATGGCGTCGTCGAGGGCGTTGGCGTGCAGCAGCTGCTCGCGGTGCGCCGCGGCCCCGGGCGCGAAGAGGCCGGCGCGCTGGTCCGGGGGGATGGAGCCCCAGAGGCGCACGTCGCGCCAGGTGCTCCAGAGCAGGACGGCCAGGTCGCCCTCCAGCTCGCGCAGGATGATCATGGCTTCCAGGTGTTCGCCCTGGCCGTCGACCAGGGCGGGGGGCAGGCACCACCGGCGGCCGGCGGTAGAGAGGGAAGGGGCCATTGTGGCGTGGCAGACGGAAGGTGACGCCAACCGCGTTCGCGATGCTCCGCACGTTAAGGCCCCAGGGGAGGTGGAAAAGCCCCGGTCGTTGGTCGGACTGGGATAGCCCGGGTCGTTGGCGGGCCAGGTAAGACCAAGTCAGTGGCGGCTGAAGTGTGTCTGATGTAAACTAAGTGGACGCCCTCCTGGCGCCCCTCTCGCTCCCTCGGTTCAGGAAGGAAATCACCATCATGAAGACGCTCCGCATTCTGACCGCCTCGGTGCTGTTCGCAGGCGCCCTCTCCGCCTGCAACGCCGATCCGACGGCGCCGGTGGCCCCGGGCTCGGTGCGCGCCGGGAGGCTGAGCATCCCGGGCACGGGGCCGGCATACAACGGAGTGGGTATGGGGAGCGGCAACTTCAGCGATGAGGGTGAAACACAAATGGCCGCCAACGAAGCGGTGGCGGGTGATAGCGTTACCACTGAGAGGTGGGGAGGTATATTCGGTTCAGGTAACTAGTTCGTTAAATCCTTCCCATGTCTTCAGGCCCGGCTTGACGCTTTCGCTTCCAAGTCGGGCCTCTCCACCGATGAAGTGCGCGGAGAAGGT
>DASUNK010000455.1:0-9765 GCA_036277195.1 Longimicrobiaceae bacterium
CGAGCCTAGGCGAGCCGGGTGGGGGCCTGCCGGGCTATGCCTGTCCCGCCGGGGTCGCGGCCGGAGCCGCCGCGGGCGCGGACTGCGCCAGCAGCGTGCGCAGGTCCTTGCGCAGGATCTTGCCGATCGGCGTCTTCGGCAGCTCGGTGCGGAACTCCACCCGGCGCGGCACCTTGTACGCCGTGAGCTGCTCGCGCGCATGCGCGATCACGTCCGCCTCGGTCAGCGCCGGGTCCTTCTTCACCACGAACGCCAGCACCGACTCGCCGCTCCGCTCGTCCGGCACCCCGATCACCCCCACCTCCGCCACTCCCGGGTGCCGCGCGATGACTTCCTCCACCTCGTTGGGATAGACGTTGAAGCCGCTCACCAGGATCATGTCCTTCTTGCGGTCCACGATCCGGAAGTAGCCCTGCTCGTCCATCACCGCCACGTCGCCGGTGCGCAGCCACCCGTCCGACCCCAGCACCTTGGTCGTCTCGTCGGGGCGCTGCCAGTAGCCCAGCATCACCTGCGGCCCGCGCACCGCCAGCTCCCCCGGCTGCCCGAGCGGGACCGGGGCGCCCGCCTCGTCCAGCAGCCGGATGTCGGTGGAGGGGAGCGGCACGCCGATGGTGCCGTCCTTCACCGTGCCGCCGATCGGGTTGAAGGTGGCCACGGGCGAGGTCTCGGTCAGCCCGTACCCCTCCACCACCGGCGTCCCGGTGACCTCGTGCCACCGCGCCGCCACCGAGGAGTGCAGCGCCATCCCCCCCGCCAGCGAGGTAACCAGGTTCTGCGGCGGGCTCTGGCGGAACCACTCCTCGTTCAACAGCCCGTTGAAGAGGGTGTTGACCCCGGTGAACCAGGTGATGGGGAACTTCTCGAACGCCGCCTTCAGGTTGGTCACCGGGCGCGGCGAGGGCACCAGCACGTCGTGCCCGCCGATCTGGTAGAAGAGGAGGAAGTTGACGGTCAGCGCGAAGATGTGGTAGAGCGGGAGCGCGGTGAGCACCGTCTCCTGGCCGCGGCGCAGGAACTTGCGGCTCACCTCCTCCAGCTGCGCCACGTTCGCCAGCAGGTTGCCGTGCGAGAGGGTGGCGCCCTTGCTGACGCCGGTGGTGCCCCCGGTGTACTGCAGCGCCGCCACCGAGTCCGGCCCCACCCTCGCCACGTACGCCGCCAGGTCCGCGCGCCCCACGGCGCCGTGCCCCGCCTTCATCGCCGCGGCGAAGCGGGTGTGCGGCACGGTGACGGGCGGCACCTGCTTGCGGACGTGCTTGAGGACGAACTTCACCACCGCCGCCCGCAGCGCGGGGAAGAACTCGGCGATGCTGACCAGCACCACCGTCTTCACCTGCGTCTTGGGGAGCACGGGGGGAAGGCGGTCGGCGAACATGTCCAGGATCACCAGCACCGTGGCCCCCGAGTCCGAGAACTGGTGCGCCATCTCGGGCGGGGTGTAGAGCGGGTTGGTGTTCACCAGCACGCACCCGGCCTTCCACACCCCGATGGCGACGATGGGATAGGCCAGGCAGTTGGGCATCTGCACGGCCACGCGGTCGCCGGGCGAGAGCTTGAGCACCTCGCGCAGGTAGGCGGCGAACTCGTCGGAGAGGCGGTCCACCCGGGCGAAGGTGAGCGAGGCGCTCATCCCGTTGGGCATGCACTGCGAGAAGGCGAGCTGCTCGGAGTAGCGCCCGGCCGCCTGGCGCGCCATGTCGGCCAGGTGGCGGTAGGGGACGGCGTCGATCTCGGGGCGGGTGCCCTCCACGTAGTGCGCGGTCCAGGGCCGATCGGTCACGGGGCGCCTCCGGTGCGGGGGATGAGCGGCGTTCAGGGGAATATATCGGCCCCGGCCCCGCGGGCTGCAAGGGTTGCCGCCCGCGCGGCCGGGGGCATACGTTCCCCGCATGCCCGCTGACCCGCTCCTGCGCACCGGCGAGTACGCCCGCAAGCAGCTCTTCGGCGGGATGGGGGTGCTGCGCTGGAGCCACGGCGGCCGCTTCCGCACCGGCCGCGCGCTGGTGGCCCCGCACGCCGGCCGCCGCCTCCTCGACTACGGCTGCGGCGACGGCACCTTCCTGGCCCGCGTCCACGACCTCTTCCCCGCGGCCGTGGGCGTGGAGGTGGACCCCGCGCTGGTCGCCGCGGCGGCGGCGCGGCTGGGGGCGCTCGACGGGCTCTCCTTCGTGCACGCGGGTGCGCTCGACGCCTTCGCCGACGGGAGCTTCGGCGTGGCGGTGTGCATGGAGGTGCTGGAGCACTGCACCCCCGACGCGGTGGACCGCGTGCTGGCCGACCTGCGGCGGCTGGTGGCGCCGGACGGCGCCGTGGTCATCAGCGTCCCGGTGGAGACCGGGCCGGTGCTGGCGGTGAAGCAGGCGTTCCGGGCGCTGGCCGGTGCGCGCGGGCTCCCCGGCTACCGGGAGCGCGAGCGCTACACCCCGCGCGAGCTGCTGCGCATGCTCGCCCCCGGCGAGGCCGACGCCATCCCCCGCCCGGTGTACACCACCGCCTTCGCCGGCGGCGAGCCCAACCGCTACCACGGGCACAAGGGCTTCAACTGGCGCGCCCTCCGCCGCCGGGTGGCGCGCGACTTCACCGTGCGCCGGACCTGCTTCTCGCCGCTGGGCCCGCTCGGTCCCCTGCTCAACAGCCAGGCATGGTTCGTCTGCACCCCCCGGTGAGGCCCGCGGCGCGCCCGGAGCCCGTCCTGTCGCTCGCGGCGGGGAAGCCGAAGCGCGTGGGGATCGTCTGCGACTTCGCCGAGGAGGGGTGGCCGAGCATGGACCTGGCCGCCGAGCTGCTGGCGCTGGGGCTCGCCGCGCACGCCGGCGGGGCCTTCCACCCCTCGCTCCTGCGCCCGCACCTGCCGAGGCGGCTGGCGGGGGTGCTCCCCGCTCCCACCGGGCGCAACGCGGACCGCTGGCTCGGCCGCTACCGCGACTACCCACGCTGGCTGCGGCGGCGGGCGCGGGGGTTCGACCTCTTCCACGTGGTGGACCACAGCTACGCGCACCTGGTGCACGTGCTCCCGCCGCTGCAGGCCGTGGTCACCTGCCACGACCTGGACGCCTTCCGCTCCCTCCTCGACCCCGCCGCCGAGCCCCGCCCCTGGTGGTTCCGCCGCACCATGCGGCGGGTGCTGGAGGGGCTGCGCGCCGCCGCCCACGTGCTGTGCGACAGCGCCGCCATCCGCGACGAGCTGCTGGCGCACCGGCTCCTCCCCCCGGGGCGCGTCAGCGTGGCGCCGCTCCCCGTGCACCCGGACTTCTCGCCCGAGCCCGACGCCGCGGCCGACGCCGAGGCCGACGCGCTCCTCGGCCCGTTCTCGCCCGGCGCGGCCGACCTCCTGCACGTGGGGAGCACGGTGCCGCGCAAGCGCATCGACCGGCTGCTGCGCGTCTTCGCCGCGGTGCGGCGCCGCCGCCCGGAGGCGCGGCTGGTGCGGGTGGGGGGCGCGCTCGGCCCGGAGCAGCGCGCGCTGGCCGAGCGCCTGGGAGTGGCGGGGGCGATGGTGGAGCTGCCCTTCCTCGGCCGCCGCGCGCTGGCGGCCGTCTACCGCCGCGCGGCGCTGGTGCTCAACCCGTCCGAGCGCGTGGGATTCGGGCTGCCGCTGGTGGAGGCGATGGCGTGCGCCACCCCCGTGGCGGCCAGCGACCTCCCCGCGCACCGCGAGGTGGGGGGCGAGGCGGTGCTCCTCCTCCCCGGCGACGACGATGACACCTGGGCGGACGCCGCCGACGCCCTCCTGCGCGAGCGCGCCGACCCGGGGCGCGCGGAGGCGCGGCGGCGGGCGCTGCTGGCGCGCGCGGAGGCGTTCTCGCTCGCGGGGTACGCGGAGCGGGTGACGGCCGTCTACCGCCGGGTGCTGGGGATGCCCGCCCCATGAAGGTGCTGCACCTGGGCAAGTTCTATCCTCCCGATCCCGGCGGGATGGAGAGCCACGTGGCCGACCTCTGCGCCGCCCTCCGCGCCCACGTCGAGGTCGAGGTGGTCGTCTCCGGCCGCGGGCGCCGCACCGTGGCGGAGAGGGTGGACGGGGTGCCGGTGACGCGCGTGGGGACGCTGGCCTCGGTGGCCTCCGCCTCGTTCAGCCCCGGGATGGTGGGCGCCATCCGCCGCGCCCGGGCGGACCTGGTGCACTTCCACCACCCCAATCCCCCCGCCATGCTGGCGTACCTGGCCAGCGGGCACCGGGGGCCGCTGGTGGTCACCTACCACAGCGACATCGTGCGGCAGCGGGTGCTCGGCGCGCTGGTGGAGCCGGTGCTGCACGCCTTCCTGCGCCGCGCGCGCGTGATCATCGCCAGCTCCCCCGAGTACCTGGCCACCTCGCCGGTGCTGCGGAAGCACGCGTCGCGCTGCCGGGTGATCCCCTTCGGCATCGACGCCGCGGCGCTGCGCGCGGGGAGCGCGGAGGAGGCGGCCGCCCTGCGCGCGCGTTACGGCCCGCGAGTGGTGCTCGGGGTGGGTAGGCTGGTTTATTACAAGGGTTTCGACTACCTTATACGCGCTCTGTCGAGTGTTGGGGGCCATCTCCTGCTGGCCGGCGACGGGCCGCTGCGCCCCGCGCTGGAGCGGGAGGCCGCCGCGGCGGGGGTCGCCGACCGGGTCACCTTCCTGGGGAGCGTGCCCGACCTGCGCCCCTACTACCACGCGGCGGACGTGTTCGTCCTCCCCTCGGTGGCGCGCAGCGAGGCGTTCGGGCTGGTGCAGCTCGAGGCCATGGCGTGCGGGGTGCCGGTGGTGAACACGCGGCTGGGAACGGGCGTCGAGTTCGTGGCGCCGCACGGGGTGGCCGGGCTCACCGTTCCCCCCGCCGACGCGGCGGCGCTGGCCGGCGCCATCGGCCGCCTGCTGGACGACCCCGCGCTGCGCGCGGCATACGGCCGGGCGGGGCGCGAGCGGGTGGAGCGCGAGTTCGGCCGCGAGCGGATGGTGCGCCGCACGCTGGACGTCTATCGCGAGGTGGCCGGTCCGTGATCGCCCGCAATGTCTCCTGAATCCATGACGCAGACCGAGGCCGCCGGCGCGCCCGAGCGCGAGCTGACGCCCGACTTCTGGCAGCCCCGGCGGGTGCTGGTCACCGGCGGCGCCGGCTTCCTGGGCTCGCACGTGGTGGAGCGGCTGCGGGGGCTGGGGTGCCGCCACCTCTGCGTGGCGCGGCGCGAGGAGTACGACCTCACCGAGCAGGCCGAGGTGCGCCGCCTGCTGCGCGACGCCCGGCCGGACCTGGTGCTCCACCTGGCCGCCGAGGTGGGGGGGATCGGCGCCAACCGCGACAACCCGGGGCGGTTCTTCTACGCCAACGCCGTGATGGGCGCCATGCTCATCGAGGAGTCGCGCCTGGCGGGGGTGGAGAAGTACGTGCAGGTGGGCACGGTGTGCGCGTATCCCAAGTACACGCCCGTGCCCTTCCGCGAGGAGGACTTCTGGATCGGCTACCCGGAAGAGACCAACGCTCCGTACGGCATCGCCAAGAAGGCGCTGCACGTGCAGCTGGGGGCGTACCGGCAGCAGTACGGCTTCCGGGGGATCTATCTCCTCCCCACCAACCTGTACGGCCCGCGCGACAACTTCGACCCGGCCAGCTCGCACGTCATCCCCGCGCTCATCCGGCGGCTGGTGGAGGCGCGCCGCACGGGGGCGGAGGAGCTGGTGATCTGGGGAACGGGGCAGGCCTCGCGCGAGTTCCTCTACGTGGACGACTGCGCCCGCGCGCTCCTGCTGGCGGCCGAGCACTACGACGGGGCGGAACCCGTCAACGTGGGGATCGGTAAGGAGATCCGCATCCGCGAGGTGGCCGCGCTGATGGCGGACATCATCGGGTGGCGGGGCGAGTTCCGCTTCGACACCACCAAGCCCGACGGCCAGCCGCGGCGCTGCCTGGAGACCTCGAAGGCGCTGCGCCTCTTCGGCTTCCAGGCGCAGGTCGACATCCGCGCCGGGCTGGAGCGCACCATCGCCTGGTACCTGGAGCACTGCGCCTGAGAGTCCTGAGTCCTAAGTCCTAAGTGGCTTGGGGCATGGGGGCTGGATCGGGGCTGCTCCGGCGGCGCACGCCCAGGAAATGCAGTACGAGGTTCGGGTGCGAACAGTCCGAAGCACTCAGGACTCAGGACTCAGGACTCAGGACTCAGGACTTAGGACTTAGGACTCAGGACTCAGGACTTCTCGGTCCCGTGAGCGATTCTCCCTATCCCAACCCCCTGCTCCCCGAGCGCGTGGAGCGCGCCGAGCGCGTTCCCGTGCTGCGCTCCTCCCTCACCCCGGGGGGAGGGTACGAGCACCGCGCCGCCGAGGGGCTCCCGCTGCGCGAGTACGTGGCCGCGCTCCGCCGCTACTGGTGGCTGATCGCCGCCGCCGTCGCCGTCTCCGTGGGCATCGCCGCCTGGAAGGTGAGCCGGGAGCGGCCGCTGTACATGGCCGGCGCCTCGGTGCGGCTCATCGACCCCAGCGTCCAGATGTCCGGCGACCTCTCCGCCGGCGCCCAGGGCGACCAGCTCCCCGGCTGGTACACGGACCCGATCCTCTCGCAGATCCAGCTGCTGCGCAGCCGCAACGTGGCCGGGATGGTGGCCGACACCCTCGGCCTGCGCCTCCAGCCCGCCCGCCCCGACTTCTCCTACGCCGTCCTCACCGGCGTGCAGGTGAGCCCCTCGCTCCCCGCCGGCGACACGGTGCGCGTCACCTTCACCCGCGAGGGGGTGGTGGCCCGCGCCCGCGGCACGGTGGCGCGCGCGCCCTACGGCCAGCCGGTGGAGCTCCCCGGCCTCCGCTTCACCTTGACCCGGCGCCCTCCCGACGGGCCGGGGACGGTGGTTTTCCACGTCATCGACCGCGACCTGGCCATCAACCAGGTGCTCAACGGGCTGCAGCCCCGGCCCCGCGAGCTCACCAACGTGATGGACATCGTCTACACGGCGTACGACCCCACCCTGGCCAAGCTGGTGGCCGACGCCGCGGCCGAGAGCTTCCAGCGCGCCAACGCCGAGAGCGCCCAGCAGGAGTCGCGGCGGCGCCGCCTCTTCATCCAGGAGCAGCTGCGCAGCACCGACTCGCTCCTGGTCATCGCCCAGCGCGAGCTCTCCTCCTTCCGCAAGGGGGTGCAGGCCTTCAGCCCGCAGGAGAAGTTCCGCAACACCCAGGAGGACCTGGCCGAGTTCCGCCTGCGGCGCGAGGCGCTCTCGCAGGAGAAGCAGATCTACGACCGGATGGGGCAGGAGCTCGCCGTCAACCGCCGCGAGAACACCGAGCAGATCGCCGCGCTCGCCGCCTCGCCCGAGGTGTCGAACAACGGCGGCATCATCCGCCTCTACGACCAGCTCCTCCGCTACCAGACGCTGCGCGACTCCATGGCCACCGGGCAGTGGAGCCGCGCCCCCACCAACCCCGACGTGCAGCGGGTGGACTCGCTGATCGCCACCGCGCGCTCGCGGCTGGTGCAGGCGGTGCAGGGGCGGAGCGTGGCGCTGGCGGCGCAGGTCGGCGTGCTCGACCAGCTGATGGCGGCCGACGCGGCCAGCATCCGCTCCCTCCCCGACGCCGAGGCCGAGGAGATGCGCCTCCGGCGCCAGGTGGAGACGCTGCAGACGCTGGTGGACGACCTGCTGCGCGAGCGGCAGAAGGCGCGCATCGACGAGGCGGTGGAGGCGGGGCAGGTGGAGATCGTGGACCGCGCCATGGTCCCGGGCGGCCCGATCAACCGGGGGACCAGGCGCCGCATCCTCTTCGCCCTCTTCGTGGGATTGATGATCGGCGGGGGCGGGGCGCTGGTGCTCGACCGGATGAACACCGCGCTGCAGAAGCGCGAGGACGTGGAGAACCTGCTCCACCTGCCGGCGCTGGCCATCATCCCGCGCATCGGCGAGGCGGGCGGGGCGCGCCGGCGGCTGAAGGTGCCGGGGCGCGCGCTGGCGCGGCGGGCCCCGGACCCGGGCGAGGCGCTCATCACCGTCACCGACCTGCACTCCGCCGGCTCGCAGGCGTACCGCAAGCTGCGCACGCACCTCATCTTCTCCAACGGCAACGGGCGCCTGCGCACCCTGCTGGTGACGAGCCCCGCCGCCTCCGAGGGGAAGAGCACCATCTGCTCCAACCTGGCGGTGACCTTCGCGCAACAGCACCTGCGGGTGGTGCTGGTGGACGGCGACCTGCGCCGCTCGCGGCTGCACGCCATCTTCGGGGCGCCGCGGGTGCCGGGGCTGGTGGAGGTGCTCACCCGCGAGTCCACCCTGGACGAGGCGCTGCGCCCCACCAGCGTGGACGGGCTGCACGTGCTCCCGGCGGGGAAGCTGGTGCCCAACGCCTCCGAGCTGCTGGGGAGCGGCGACATGCACCGCCTGCTGGAGGCGCTGGCCGCGCGCTACGACCTGGTGATCGTGGACACGCCGCCGGTGCTGGCCGCGGCCGACGCCGAGATCCTGGGGGTGCAGACGGACGCGGTGCTGATGGTGGTGCGCGCGGGGCAGACGGAGCGGCAGGCGGCGCAGTACGCGGTGCAGCAGCTGCGGGCCATCGGGGCGCACGTGGTGGGGGCGGTGCTCAACGACCCGGACCACAAGGTGGGCGGCTACGGGCGCTACGCCTACTACCAGGAGTACTACACCGGCGAGCCGGCGGCGTAGGCCGGCTCGCTCCCTCCCGGATCTCCCTCTCCTTCAGCTCTGGCTGGGCGGCCCCCCCGGCTGCATGTAGAAGACCTCCCAGAGGTGCCCGTCCGGGTCCTGGTAGCCGTGCTGGTACATGAAGCCGTAGTCGGTGGCCTCGCGGGGAGTGGTCCCGCCCGCGGCCACCGCCTTCGCGACCAGCGCGTCCACCGCCTCGCGGCTCTCCGCGTCGAGCGCCACGATCACCTCCGTGCCCTGCGTGGCGTCCGCGACCGGCTTGGGGGTGAAGGTCTTGAAGTAGCTCTCGACCAGCAGCATGACGAAGATGTTCTCGCCGACGATCATGCAGGTGGCGTTCTCGTCGGTGTACTGGGGATTGAAGGTGTAGCCCAGCTGGGTGAAGAACGCCACGGAGCGCTGGAGGTCCTTCACCGGCAGGTTCACGAAGATCTGCGTCGCCATGGGGTCTCCGGTCGGAGTGGAGGATTGGGGGGCTCGGGCGCGCAAAAGTACGAGAGTGTTGACACGTCCGCGAGGTGATGCTAGAATTCCAGCAGGCTGCTAGATTTCCAGCAGCGCCCCACCCCCACCGCCAGCACAGGACGGGCACATGGGCCCCGAGCTGCAGGGCGATCTCAGCCGGCGCGAGCGGCAGATCATGGACGTGCTCTACGCCATGGGCAGCGCCACCGTCGGCGAGATCCTGGAACGCATCCCCGACCCGCCCAGCTATTCCGCCGTCCGCGCCACCATGCGCGTGCTCGAGGAGAAGGGACACCTGGTCCACGAGCAGGACGGCCCCCGCTACCTCTACCGTCCCACGGTGGAGCAGGACCACGCGCGGCTGGCCGCGCTCAAGCACCTGGTGAAGACGTTCTTCAACGGCTCCGCGCAGCAGGCCGCCGCGGCGCTCCTCCAGCTTTCCGACCACGCCGCCCTGGACGAGCGGGACCTCTCCCGCCTCGCCGAGCAGGTCGACCGCGCCCGCCGAGAGGGAAGGTAGCCCATGGAACTGGTGCTCGAATTCGGCTCCTCGCTCTCCGGCCAGGGCGCCGGGTGGCTCTCCCTGGTGCCGCAGCTGGTGCTGAAGACCGTGCTGCTCCTGGCGGGCGCGGCGCTGGTGTCGCTGGCGCTGCGGCGCGCCTCGGCGGCGGCGCGGCACCTGGTGTGG
>DASUNK010000456.1:0-7370 GCA_036277195.1 Longimicrobiaceae bacterium
GAAATCGTGCCACCGGCTGCGTAGGGGCGATTCATCGCGCCCGCTGCCGGCGACGCCTCGCAACGTCGGAAACGCCGCTCGACTGGCCCGCAGTCCGCGCAGGCGGACTTCGCGTTTCTCCAGCGGCGAATTCATTCGCTCCCGGCTAGGGACGGCGCATGGCCCGGCATCCTTCGGGCGTGATGAATCACGCCCCTACGCCGATACCCGCCCGCAAAGCAGATTTCGCACTTCGCACTTCGCACTTCGCACTTCGCACTTTCGCACTCCCGCACTCTCGCACTTCTTTCCAACCATCACGCGGCACCCCCTATCCAAGGGTCCGCGCCACGACGAGACGCCCACGCCGGAGCCAGGACCCTGATCGAGGAAGTGCAGGCCGTACGGGGAGGCGACGCCATGCTGGCCGCGGCCGGAGACGCCCACGCGTTCGGGCGGCTGTACCGCGACCACGTGGCCCGCATCCACACCCTGGCGCGGCGGATGATCGGCGACGCCGAGGCCGACGAGGTCACCCAGGACGTCTTCGTCCGCGCCTGGGAGAAGCTGCGGACCTTCCGCGGCGAGGCCGCCTTCGGCACCTGGCTCCACCGGCTGGCGGTGAACCTCATCCTGGCGAAGCGGGCCGCGCTGGCCGGTCGCAGCCAGCGCGACGGCGGCCCCGACGCGCTGGAGACCCGCCCGGCCCGCGCGGCCGCGCCGGAGCTCCGCATGGACTTCGAGCGCGCCGTCCGCCACCTCCCCGACGGGGCGAAGCAGGTGTTCGTCCTCTTCGACGTGGAGGGTTACCGGCACGAGGAGATCGCGCAGATGCTCGGCATCAGCGTGGGGACCTCCAAATCGCAGCTACACCGCGCACGGATGATCCTGCGCGAGCACCTATCGTGAGGCTGGCCATGACGTACGACGAGTGGACCGACCGGCTGTCGGAGTACCTGGACGACGAGCTCGCCCCCGGCGAGCGCGACGCCCTGGACGAGCACCTGCGGGAGTGCGACGGCTGCCGGACCGTGCTGGAGGAGCTGCGGCAGGTGACGCTCCGCGCCGCCTCGCTGCGCGACTCCTTTCCCGAGAAGGGCCTGTGGCCCGAGATCGCCCGGCGCATCGGACACCCCGAGGTGGAACTGAGCGCGCCGGTGATCGACCTGGCCGCCCAGCGCAAGGCGCGCCTGCAGCGCACGCTACGCTGGACGGCGGCGGCCGCGGCGGTGCTGGTGCTGGGGATCGGCATCGGCCGCACCACCCGGCCGGACCCGCAGCGCATGGGCCCGGTGGCGGCCACGCCGCCGGCGGCCTCGGCCACCAGCCCCTACCAGGTGGCCGCCATGCAGCACCTGGTGCGCTCGCAGGCGCTGCTCACCACCTTCCGCGACCAGGCCGCCGGGGGCGGCGCGGGCCGGCAGTCCGTCTCGGCCTGGGCCGACGACCTGCTGGTCAACACCCGGCTCCTCCTCGACTCGCCCGCCGCCGACGACCCGCGCCTCCGCCCGCTCCTGCAGGACCTGGAGCTGGTGCTGGTGCAGATCGCCCAGCTCCCGCCCCGCGGCTCCGCCTCGTCCGCCTCCGAGGCGGACCTGGCCGCGGAGGCCATCGACCAGAGCGGCGTGCTCAACCGCATGCGCACGGTGGTCCGCCCGGGCGCCGTGCCCACCATGATCCAGGGAGAATCGTGATGACTCCACGTCATCTTGCCGCTTTGACGGGGCTGCTGGCCGTGCTGGCGGCGGCCGGCCCGCTCCCGTCGCAGGCCCCGCCCGCGCGGGGCCTCCTCCGCCAGGCCGCCCACGCCGAGGCGGTGCCGCCGGCGCCGCGCTGGCCGCAGGACCCGGCCGACGGGCTCTACCGCTCCGCCCGCGAGGCGCTCAACCGGCGCGACTACGCGCGCGCCGCCGGCCTCTTCGAGCGGATCGGGCGCGAGCACCCGCGCTCGCGCTACGCGGCCGACGCGCTCTACTGGGAGGCGTTCGCCCGCTACCGCGCCGGGGGGAAGGCGCAGTTCGACCGGGCGCTCGCGGCGCTCGACCGGCAGCGCACCGAGCACCCCCGCGCCTCCACCCGCCGCGACGCCGACGAGCTGGCCACCCGCATCCGCGGCGAGCTGGCCCGCCGCGGCGACGAGCGCGCCCAGCGCGACGTGGAGCGCTCGGCCCGCCGCGGGACCGCCGAGACCCAGCAGGGGTGCGGCGACGACGACATGCGGGTGGCGGCGCTCAACGCGCTGCTGCAGATGGACGCGGAGCGGGCGCTCCCCATCCTCCGCGGCGTGCTGGCCCGGCGCGATGCCTGCTCCGAGGAGCTGCGCTCGAAGGCGGTGTTCCTGGTGTCGCAGAAGCGCTCGCCCGAGACGGAGAACATCCTGCTGGGCGTGGCCCGCAACGACCCGAGCAGCGAGGTGCGGCAGCAGGCGGTGTTCTGGCTCTCGCAGGTGGGGACGGAGCGCTCGCTCCAGTTCATCGAGGAGATCCTGCGCACCTCGCCCGACCGCGAGCTGCAGAAGAAGGCGATCTTCGCCCTCTCGCAGCACCGCAGCCCCCGCGCCTCGGCGCTGCTGCGCGAGTACGCCGAGCGCGCCGGCGCGCCGGTCGAGGTGCGCGAGGACGCCATCTTCTGGCTCGGCCAGCGCCGCTCGGAGGAGAACGCCGGCTACCTGCGCTCCCTCTTCGGCCGGCTCGACAACAAGGAGCTGAAGAACAAGGTCATCTTCTCGCTCTCGCAGATGCGCGGGGTGGGGAACGACCGCTGGCTGATCGCGCTCGCCCGCAACGGCGGCGAGGACATGGAGGTGCGCAAGCAGGCGCTCTTCTGGGCCGGGCAGATGGGCGTGCCGTTCGCCGAGATCTCCGGCCTCTACGACTCGGTGCGCGAGCCCGAGCTGCGCGAGCAGCTGATCTTCGTCATCTCGCAGCGGCGCGACCCGGCGGCGGTGGACAAGCTGATCGACATCGCCCGCAACGACCGCGACAGCGACATGCGCGAGAAGGCCCTCTTCTGGCTCAGCCAGTCGCGGGACCCCCGCGCCACCCGTGTCATCTCCGACATCATCAACCAATGAGCCCGAAGCTGAGCGCCGCCGTGCTGGCGGCAGGGATCGCGCTCCTCCCCGGCGGCGGGGAGGCGCGCGCGACGCAGGACGCGCAGGAGGGGCTGTCGCGCCGGGTGGAGCAGGCCCCGGACGGGGAGGTGCGCTTCCAGTTCGCCGCGCGCCCGGGGGTGTGCGGCCACGAGGACGGCATCTCCATCCGCGACGAGCACCGCCCGGGCGAGGGGCGCAGCGTCATGAACTGGAGGTCGGGGTGGGACGAGGACGAGTGCGAGGTGGGCCCGGTGCACGTGGCGCTGCGGGTGGCGGGCGGGCGGGTGCTCTCCGCCGACACGCGGGTGGCGAGCCCCTTCCCCGCGCGCTCCGGGCGGGTGACGGAGCTGGGGACGGTGCCCGCCGCCGAGGCGGCGCGCTACCTGGTGGCGCTCGCCGGCCGCGCCGACGACGGCGACCTGGGCGAGGACGTCCTCCTCCCCGTGAACCTGGCGGAGGGGGTGGAGCCCTGGCCCGACATGCTGCGCCTGGCCCGCGAGGAGTCGCTCCCCGCGGAGACGCGCAAGTCCGCCGTCTTCTGGCTGAGCCAGGCGGAGAACGACGAGGCGGGGCGCGCGCTGGCCGGGCTGGCGCGCGCGCGGGGGCTGGACCGCGAGGTGCGCGAGCAGGCGGTGTTCTGGCTCGGCCAGTCGCAGCGCGACGAGGCGCTGGAGGTGCTGGAGGAGATCCTGCGCGACGAGGACGACCGCGAGCTGCAGAAGAAGGCGGTCTTCGCCCTCTCGCAGCACCGCTCCGCCCGCGCCTCGGCGCTGCTGCGCGAGTACGCCGAGCGCCCCGGCGGCTCCGGCGAGGTGCGGCAGGACGCCATCTTCTGGCTCGGGCAGACCAGGTCGTCCGAGAACGCCGCCTACCTGCAGGACCTCTTCCGCCGGCTCGACGACCCGGAGCTGAAGGACAAGGTGATCTTCTCCCTCTCGCAGATGCGCGGGGTGGGGAGCGAGCGCTGGCTGCTGGAGGTGGCGCGCGACGGCGGGGAGCCGATGGAGACGCGCAAGCAGGCCCTCTTCTGGGCCGGCCAGTCGGGGGCTTCCCTCGCGGACCTGGCGCGTCTCTACGACGCCGCCGACGACGTGGAGATCAAGGAGCAGCTGATCTTCGTCTTCTCGCAGCGGCGCGACGACGCGGCGGTGGAGAAGCTGATCGACATCGTCCGCCGCGACCCCGACCGGGAGCTGCGCCGGAAGGCGCTCTTCTGGCTCGGCCAGTCGCGCGACCCGCGCGCCCTGCGCGTCATCACCGAGCTGATCGAGGAGCCATGAGCACGCGGCGACTGCGCCCCGCCCTGGCGGCGGGGGTGGCGCTGCTGGCCGCGCAGGCGGCCGCGGCGCAGGGGAGCCTGGCCCGCCGCGTGGAGGCGGCGCCGGACGGCGACGTCCGCTTCAGCTTCGCGGCGCGCGAGGGGGTGTGCGGCTACGAGCACGGGATCGGGATCCGCGAGCACCGCCGCGCCGGGCGCACCACCATCTACCACGGCGACTTCAGCGCCGCCCGCGGCGAGTGGGAGGACGAGGACTGCGTCGACGGCCCCGTGTACCTCTCGCTGCGGGTGGCAGACGGCCGGGTGGGGGAGGTCGAGGTGCGCGTCGCCCGCCCCTTCCGCGACCGCGGGGCGCGGGTGACCGAGCTGGGGCGGGTGGGCACCGCCGAGGCGGCGCGCTACCTCGTGTCGCTGGCGGAGCGCTCCGGCGGCAAGGTGGGCGAGGAAGCCCTCTTCCCCGCCACGCTGGCCGACAGCGTCACGCTCTGGCCGGAGCTGCTGCGCCTGGCCCGGACGGAGTCGCCGCGGGCGCGCCGCTCCGCCACCTTCTGGCTGGGGCAGGCGGCGACCGAGGCGGTCACCCGCAGCGTGCGCGACCCCGGCGGCGACGACGCGGGGCGCGAGGTGCGGAAGAAGGCGGTGTTCGCGCTCTCGCAGCGCCCGCGCGACGAGGGGATCCCGGAGCTGCTGCGCGTGGCCCGCACCCACCGGGACCCGGAGGTGCGCGGCGCCGCGCTCTTCGGGCTCGGCCAGTCGGGCGACCCGCGGGCGCTGGACCTCTTCGAGGAGATCCTGCGCGGCCGGAACTAGCCGCGGCTACACCAGCTGCCCCCGGACGGCGCAGGCCACCGCCTCGCCCACGGTGTGCACGCCGAGCTTGGCGTAGAGGCTGCGGATGTGGCTGCGGACGGTGTCGACGCTGATGTGCAGGCGGCGGGCGGTGGCCTTGTAGCTCATCCCCTGCACCAGGCAGTGGAGGACGGCGCGCTCGCGGGCGGTGAGGGAGGGGGCGTCCGGGTCGTCGGGGTCCCGGGGGGCGCGGCGCAGGCGGGGGCGGGGGTGCTCCTCCTCGGGGGGAGGCGGCGGCGCGCCGGAGAGGGCGGCGCCCAGCCCGCCCAGCAGCCGATCCGCCGGCGTGTACTTGGCCACCCAGGCATCGGCGCCCGCCTGGATGGCCTCGTCCACGGCGGGCGGGTCGTCGAAGGAGGTGATGGCCACCACCGAGGCCCCCGGCAGCTCGCGCTTGATCGCCCACAGGCACGGCCGCTCGGCCGTCTCCAGGTCCACCAGCACCAGGTCCCAGGGGAGCGCCTCTCCCGCCCAGCGCGCCTCCTCCAGCTTGCTCAGCAGCTCCGGCCCCGACTCGAAGGCCTCCGCCAGCTCGTAGCTCCCTCCCTGCCGCAGCACCGCCTCCAGATACGCGTGGAAGCGCCGGTCGTCGCCCACGGTGACCACCCGCAGCGCCGGCGGGGCCCACGCGGTCACGCGGCCGCCCCCCGGCTGGAGCGGCAAAAGTGCTCAGGGTGGCCGGAAAGGAGATGGAGAAGCATACGACTCCTCACCAGGGTGACGCATCACGCCGCGGCCGCCGCGACCGTTCCCGCGCGCGGCGGCCCGAGGTGGAACCCTAAACATTTGGTGGGGCGGAGCTGTCCGCGGCACAATGTTATCGATTCCACCGCGGCGTGCAAGCATTCGATTGGAGAGAAGGCGCGGTCGTTTCCGGCAAGAAGGTTTGTTCAAAGTTAGGCCGGACTACAGCGCCCCGGCCAGGAGGGTGCGCAGCTCGGGGTCGTCGGCGCGGACGGGGCCCAGCTTCTTCCAGAGCAGGGTGCCGTCGCGGCCCACCAGGAAGGTGCTGGGGACGCCGAGGGTGGCGAAGGTGGAGGAGACGCGCTCGTCCGGGTCGAGCCAGACGGGGTAGGTGACGCCGAGCTCCTGCACGAACTCGCGGACGGCCTGCTCCTGCCCGGCGGCGTCGACGCTCACCCCCACCACCTCGAAGCCGCGGGGCCGGTTGGCCAGGTAGAGGCGCTGCAGGTCGGGGATCTCCTCGCGGCAGGGCTTGCACCAGGTGGCCCAAACGTTCAGCAGCACCACGCGCCCGCGCAGCCCCTGCAGCGAGACGGAGTCGCCGTCGAGCGTGGTGGCGGCGTAGGCGGGCGCGGCCTCGCCCACCGTGGGGACGCGCGGGCGCTGCTCCCCCCCGCAGGCGGCCAGCACCAGCAGCGCGGCCGCCGCGAGACCCCTCATCGCCCCCCCTCCAGCGGCGCGGCCGCCACCTCCACCCGCGTCGGCTCGCCCGGCACCGTCCAGGCGAAGACGACGCGGCCGCCCGCGCGCACCATCCGCGGGAAGCCGCTGGCCCGCGCCGCGCCCGAGCGGGCCACGGTGCGCGGCTCGCCCGGGGCGCCGCCCGCCGCCACGTGGCGCACTCGCACCTCCGCGGTGTCTCCGCCGATGCGCTCCAGCCAGCTCACCAGTGCCCCGCCTCCTGCCGCCAGCTCCACGTCCACCCGCCCGGCCGGGGCGCCGCCGTCCACCCGCACCGGGGCCGAGAAGGAGGCACCCGCATCGTCCGAAAACGCCACGTTGACCTTCGCCGTGTCGCGCGCGCCCGTGAACCACGCCACCGCCACCCGCTCGCCCTCCGCCGCAACCGCCGGGCCGTTGACCGGGCAGGCCTCGATCCGCCAGCCGTCGGCGTGCACGGGGGCGGGGGCGGTCCAGGCGCCGTCGACCCGCCGCACGATGGAGACGTCGCGGATCTCGCCCGCGGTGCGGTCGCGGTAGACCACCACCGGCCCGCGCGCGGTGAGCGCCAGCCCCGTCTGGCAGCAGTCGCAGATGCGCTCGTCCAGCCGGTGCTCCAGCCCTACCGTGCCGTCGGGGCCGAGCAGGGCGGAGAGGAGCATCATCTCCTTCGTGGGTTCGCCGCCGTCCGGGGCGGGGGCGTAGCGCCGCCCGTCGAGCCAGACGGCGCCCAGCGAGTCGCCCGCCGCGGGCCAGAGCGAGGCG
>DASUNK010000457.1:0-7066 GCA_036277195.1 Longimicrobiaceae bacterium
CCGGAGGAGCTGCGCCGGATCATCCGCGAGAACCTGGAGTGGCGCGACGACCGGCACCCCGACTTGTGGCTCTACCCCAGCGCGGGGTCCATCTTCCAGAAGATCGAGGGGGTGGGCGCCGGGCGGCTCATCGACCAGTGCGGGCTGAAGGGGCACGTGCTGGGGAGCGCGCAGATCTTCCACAAGCACGCCAACATCATCGTGAACCTGGGGGGGGCCACGGCCGCGGAGGTGCGCGGGCTCATCGACCTGGCGCAGGCCACCGTCCGCCGCGAGCTCGGCTACGAGCTGGAGACGGAGATCGGGATGATCGGGGAGTTCTAGGCCGCAGAATCCTCCAGAAACGGAAGCGCCGCCCGGGTGGTTCCCGGGCGGCGCTTTCTCGTGCGGCGGACGAGGCTCAGGCGCCGATCCGCGCCACGTTCTCGGCCGCGGGGCCCTTCTCGCCCTGCACCAGGTCGAACTCCACCCGGTCACCCTCCGCGAGCGACTTGAAGCCCGTGCCCACGATGGACGAGTAGTGCACGAAGCAGTCCTTCTCGCCGTCCTCCGGCGTGATGAACCCGAACCCCTTCGCGTCGTTGAACCACTTCACCTTGCCCGTGCTTCGCATGCGGAACTCCAGGGTGACGAATTGGGTGTGCCGACCGGCTGCTACGCTCTTCACCGGCCTTTGCGTGGGATCACCGGACGCCCCCCACGCTGAGCGTCGCCGTGCCCGCGGAGAGCGGGCAAATCGTTACAATTTCGGTATGGGGATCTCGGCCGATGCCTGCGGGAGCGCTGCGCCTGCGGGGGTGTCGCGGAGATGCTGAACCCGCCGAAAAATCGCGCGGCAAGGTAAGCGCCGCGCCCGGTTTCGTCAAGCTTTTCGTGGCAGAGCCCGCCAACTGCACCCATCTGCATCCCGTGGCCCAGTCTGGTCGTTCCCGATCAGGACTCCGGACCGACAGGCAGGAACATTATGCGCCGGAGGTATTGACTATTCATATCATGAATCTATATTCGTACCAATGGATAGTGTCTCCAAGCTGCGCGTCGGCATTCTCGGCGCGTCCGGATACGCCGGGAGGGAGGCGGTCAGGCTCCTGGCCCGGCACGGAAAGGCGGAGATCGCCCTTGCCAGCTCGCAAAGCGAGGCAGGGGCGTCTCTGTCGACGCTCGCGCGCGGAGCGCCCGACCTCCCCCTGGTGCGGGTGGAGGACGCCGAGCTCGCGGGCTGCGACGTGGTGCTGAGCTGCCTCCCCCACGGCGAGTCGGCGGCGTGGGCGGAGCGGGCGCTGCAGGCGGGTGCACGGGTGATAGATCTTTCATCGGACCTGCGGGTCCCCGGCGAGGACGCGCCCGCGTGGGCGCGCGCGGCGGTCTATGGCCTCCCGGAGCTGCACCGCTCCCGCATCCCGACCGCGGCGCTGGTGGCGAACCCGGGGTGCTATCCCACCGCCGCCCTGCTGGCGCTGGCGCCGGTGCTGCGGCGCGGGCTGGCGGCCGGGCCGGTGGTGATCGACGCCGCCTCGGGGGTGACGGGGGCGGGGCGCTCGCCGAAGCGGGAGCTGCTCTTCGGCGAGCTGGCGGAGGACTTCCGCGCCTACGCGGTGGGGAACACCCACCGCCACCTGGCCGAGATGCGCGACCAGGCCGCCCACCTGGGCAACGGGACCACGCCGGAGCTGGTCTTCACCCCGCACCTGCTCCCGGTGAAGCGCGGGATCCTGGAGACGCTCTACGTCCCCCTGCGCGAGCCGGTGGACGACCCGGCGGCGCTCTGGGCGGCGGACTACGCGGGCGAGCCGTTCGTGGAGGTGGTGCGCGGCCGCATGCCCGGCCTGGCGGACGTGGTGGGGAGCAACCGCGTGGCCATCGGCGTCTCCGCCGTGGCCGGGGTGTCGGCGCCGATGCTGGTGGTGGTCGCCGCCGTCGACAACCTGCTGAAGGGCGCGGCCGGGCAGGCCGTGCAGAACCTGAACCTGATGTTCGGGCTGGACGAGACGGAGGGGCTGGAATGACGCCGGACGTCGCCGTGCTCAAGGTGGGCGGGAACGAGGTGGACGACTCCGCCTGGCTGGCGCGACTGGCCGGGTCGGTGGCGGCGCGCGGCGGTCCCGCGGTGCTGGTGCACGGCGGCGGCAAGGAGGTCTCCGCCCTCCAGCGCGCCCTGGGCACCGAGCCGGAGTGGCGCGACGGGCTGCGGGTGACGGGCCCCGAGGCCATGCGCGCCGTCTCGATGGTGCTCTCCGGCGTGGTGAACAAGCGGATCGTGGCGGCGCTGCTGACGGCCGGGGCCGACGCGGTGGGCGTCTCGGGCGAGGACGGGGCGCTGCTGCGCGCCCGCGTCTCGCGCGGCGGGGCGCTGGGTCGCACGGGGGAGGTGGAGGCGGTGCGCGTCGGGCTGCTGCGCGGCTGGCTGGAGCAGGGGCTGCTCCCGGTGGTCTCGCCGGTGTCGCGCGGGCCCGACGGCGGGCCGCTGAACGTGAACGCAGACGACGTGGCGGCCGAGGTGGCCGCCGCGCTCGGGGCGGGCGCGCTCCTCTTCGTTTCGAACGTGGCCGGCGTGCTGGCGGGCGGCGTGGTGGTGCCGGAGATCGGCGCCGACGAGGTGGAGGCGCTGGTGGCGGACGGCACCGCCTCGGGCGGGATGGCGCCCAAGCTGCGGGCCGCCGCGCGCGCGGCGGAGCGGGTGGGCACGGTCCGCATCGGCGGGCCGGAGATGCTGTGGGACGATGCGGCGGGCACGCGCGTGCTGGCGCGGGCCGCGGTCGCCGGGTGAGAGGAAGGAGCCGAGGAGAGATGACGACTGCCACGCTGGAGGCCACGGGCGCGCTGCTGGAGGTCTACCGCCGCAGCGGCCCCGTGTTCACGGGGGGTGAGGGGTGCTGGCTGACCGCCGAGGACGGCGGCCGCTACCTGGACTTCACCAGCGGCATCGCGGTGAACGCGCTGGGCTACGGCCATCCCGCCGTGACGGGCGCGATCCGCGACGCGCTGGAGACGGGGCTCATCCACGCCTCCAACCTCTTCCACACCCGCCCGGCCGCCGAGCTGGCGGCGTGGCTGGTGGAGCACTCCTTCGCGGACCGCGTCTTCTTCTGCAACTCGGGCGCGGAGGCCAACGAGGCGGCGCTGAAGTTCGCCCGGCGCTGGGCGCGGCAGACGGGGAGCGAGGACCACACGCAGGTGGTGGCCTTCCGCGGCGGCTTCCACGGGCGGACGATGGGCGCGCTCGCCGCCACCGACCGCCCCGCCTACCAGGAGCCCTTCCGCCCGCTGATGCCGGGCGTGCGCTTCTGCGAGGTGGGCGACGTGGCCGAGGCGGACCGGCTGATCGGCTCGGGGCGCACGGCCGCCGTGGTGATCGAGCCGCTGCAGGCCGAGGGCGGGGTGCGGCCGGTGCCTCCCGCCTTCCTGAAGGCGCTGCGCTACCTGTGCGACGAGGCGGGCGCGCTGCTGGTGTTCGACGAGGTGCAGGTGGGGCTGGGGCGCACCGGCACCCTCTGGGCGCACGAGCAGGCGGGCGTCGTCCCGGACGTGATGACGGTGGCCAAGCCGCTGGCCGGCGGGCTGCCGATGGGCGCCGCGCTCCTCACCGAGCGCGTGGCCGCGGCGGTGCGCCCGGGCGACCACGCCACGACCTTCGGCGGCGGGCCGCTGGTGGCGAGCGCCGCGCTGGCCGCCTGTCGCACCATCGGCGACCCGGCCTTCCTCGCCGGCGTGCGCCGGGCGGGCGAGCTGCTGGCGGACCGGCTCTCCGCCCTGGCGCTGCGGCGCGGGCGGGTGAAGGAGGTGCGGGGGGCGGGGATGATCTGGGGGGTGGAGCTGGACGCGCCCGACGCCGGCGAGGTGGTGGCGCGGGCGCTGGAGGCAGGGCTGCTGCTGTGCACGGCCGGCCCCGCGGTGGTGCGCGTCCTCCCGCCGCTGGTGGCGGGCGAGGACGAGCTGGTCCGGGGAGTGGAGATCCTGGAAGAGGTGCTCTGATGCTGATCGACAACTCCCCGCTCGCCCTCTCGGACGGCGCGCCGGGGGCGGTGGCGTGCTCGCCCCGCCCGCAGGTGGCCGTGCGCCCGGCGCGGGTGGCCGACATGCGGCAGGTGGAGCCGTTGATCAACGGCTTCGCGGCGCAGCAGCTGATGCTCCCCAAGACGCTGGAGCAGCTCAACCGCCACTTCCGCGAGTTCGTGGTGGCGGCCGACGCCGAGGGGCGCGTCTACGGCTGCGCCGCGCTGCGGGTGTACACGCCGCAGCTGGCGGAGGTGGTGTCGCTGGCGGTGGACGAGGCGGCGCACGGCCTGGGGCTGGGGCGCCAGCTGGTGCACGCGTTGGAGGAGGAGGCGCGGAAGCTGGGGATCGGGACGGTCTTCGCCCTCACCCTGCAGGAGGTGTTCTTCCACCGCATCGGCTACGGCACGGTGGCCAAGGAGATGTTCCCGCTCAAGGTGTGGGCGGACTGCCGCGGGTGCTCCAAGCTGCACGCGTGCGACGAGATCGCGGTGGTGAAGGAAATCTAGTGCGAAGTGCGAAGTGCGAAGTGCGAAGTGCGAAGTGCGAACGGATCGTATCAACCGAAGAACGAACTGCCAGGGGAAGACGCAGATGCCCATCGACAACACCATCGTCCTCGCCTATTCGGGCGGGCTCGACACCTCCATCATCGTCCCCTGGCTGCGCGAGAACTACGGCGCCGAGGTGGTGTGCGTGGCGGCGGACGTGGGCCAGGGGGACGAGCTGGAAGGGCTGGTGGCCAAGGCCCTCGCCTCCGGCGCCAGGGCCTGCCACGTGGAGGACCTGCGCGAGGAGTTCCTCACCGGCTTCGTCTGGCCCACGCTCCGCGCCGGCGCCGTCTACGGACGCAAGTACCTGCTCGGCACCTCCATGGCGCGCCCGATCATCGCCCGCCGCCAGGTGGAGGTGGCGCGGGCGATCGGGGCGGGCCGGCTGGCGCACGGCTGCACCGGCAAGGGGAACGACCAGGTGCGCTTCGAGCTCACCTACGCCGCGCTGGCGCCGGAGATGAAGGTGGTGGCGCCCTGGCGGGAGTGGAGCATCCGCTCGCGCGAGGACGCGCTGGACTACGCCGCCCTGCACGGCGTGCCGGTGGCCGCCACGCGCGAGAAGATCTACTCGCGCGACCGCAACCTGTGGCACGTCTCGCACGAGGGCGGCCCGCTGGAGGATCCGGACTGGGAGCCCGGGGAGGACCTCTTCCTCCTCACCCGCTCCCCCGCCGACGCGCCGGCGCGCCCCGAGTACGTCACCATCACCTTCGAGGCGGGGAGCCCGGTGGCGGTGGACGGCGAGCCGCTCGACCCCGTCAAGCTGCTGGAGCGGCTGAACGAGGTCGGCGGCCTGCACGGGGTTGGGCGCGTGGATCTGGTGGAGGACCGGCTGGTGGGGATGAAGTCGCGCGGCATCTACGAGACGCCCGGCGGCACCCTGCTCTACGCCGCGCACTCCGAGCTGGAGCAGCTGATGCTCGACCGGCGCACGCTGGCGCTCAAGGACGCGCTGGCGCCGCGCTACGCGGACCTGGTGTACGAGGGCCGCTGGTGGAGCACCGAGCGCGAGGCCATGGACGCGCTGGTGGACGTCACCCAGCAGCGGGTGACGGGCGACGTGCGCCTGAAGCTCTTCCGCGGCGCGCACACGGTGGCGGGCCGCACCTCGCCCTTCTCGCTCTACGACGAGCGCTTCGTCACCTTCGGCGAGGACGACGTCTACGACCAGGCGGACGCGGCGGGCTTCATCCGCCTCTTCGGCCTGCAGACGCGCGTAGCCGCGCTCCGCGAGCAAGAGACGGAACTGCAGTGCGAAGTGCGACGTGCGAAGTGCGAAGGGGTGCTCCCGGAGCGCCTTCGCATTCCCCACGAAGCGCACTTCGCACTTCGCACGTAGCACTTCGCACTTTCTCAGGGAACGAGCCATGACCGACCTTGCGCTTCAGCTCGGGACCGCCCCCAAACCCGCCCCGCGCCTCTGGGGCGGCCGCTTCGCCGCCGAGCCGGCCCCCGAGCTGGACCGGCTGAACCGCTCCCTCCCGGTGGACTTCCGCCTCTGGCGCGAGGACGTGGCCGGGAGCCAGGCCTGGGCGGGCGCGCTCGCCGCCGCGGGCGTGCTCACCCACGCCGAGGCCGCCGCGCTGGTGGCCGGGCTCGACGCGGTCGCCGCCCGCCTGGACCGCTGGACCGACGCCGACTGGCAGGCCGCGCCCGACGAGGACGTGCACTCGCTGGTGGAGCGCCTGCTGTACGAGGAGGCGGGCGAGGTGGCGGGGCGGCTGCACACCGGCCGCTCGCGCAACGACCAGGTGGCCACCGACACGCGCCTCTGGGCGTGCGGCGCCGTGGCCCGGCTCGACGCGGCGCTGCGCGCCCTGCAGCGCGCCCTGCTGGAGCAGGCCGAGGCGCACCTGGACACGGTGATGCCCGCCTACACCCACCTGCAGCGCGCGCAGCCCGTCTCCGCCGCACACTGGCTCCTCTCGCACGCCTGGCCGCTGGCGCGCGACCGCGAGCGGCTGGCGCAGGCGCGCGAGCGGGTGGCGGTGCTGCCGCTGGGCTCCGGCGCCGTGGCCGGCTGCCCCTTCCCGGTCGACCGCGTGCTGCTCAAGGAGACGCTGGGCTTCCACGGCCTCTCGCAGAACTCGGTGGACGCGGTGGCGGACCGCGACTGGGTGGCCGAGCTCCTCTTCGCCTGCGCGCTGGTGGGCGTGCACCTGTCGCGCCTGGCGGAGGACCTGGTGCTCTTCGGCTCGCAGGAGTGGGGATTCGTGCGCTTCTCGGACCGCTTCTCCACCGGCTCGTCGCTGATGCCGCAGAAGCGCAACCCCGACGCCATGGAGCTGGCGCGCGCCAAGGCCGGCCGCCTGATCGGCGAGCTGACGGCGGTGCTGGCGGTGCTGAAGGGGCTCCCCTCCGGCTACAACAAGGACCTGCAGGAGGACAAGACAGCGCTCTTCAGCGCCTTCGACACCCTGGAGGCGGTGCTCCCGGCGGTAGCCGGCACGGTGCGCACGCTGGAGATCGACGCCGCCCGCAGCGGCGCGGCGGTCGACGGGGCCATGCTGGCCACCGAG
>DASUNK010000458.1:0-2180 GCA_036277195.1 Longimicrobiaceae bacterium
TCCTCCCCGCCCTCTCTACCGTCACCGCATGCGGCCACGGCCAGCACGGCGGCGGATATCATCCAACGAAGTCTCATCGGATGTCATCTCCCGCCCGGGCGAGCGCGTGGCGCGCCAGGGCGAAGAGCGCCGCCGCCAGCAGCGCCAGGGGGAGGAGGAGGGCGGCCGCGTCCGGCGTCCGGCCGAAGAGGAGGGCGTCGCGCAGCCCGTCCGCCACGCGGGTGAGCGGGTTCCAGCGGGCGATGCCGGCCAGCCACTCCGGCATCTGGCGCGCGGGGACCAGCGCCGTGCTGGTGAAGAGGAGCGGGAGGTTCACCACGTGGACGAACACCGCCATGCTCTCGGGCACCCGCGTCTTCAGCGCGATCCAGCAGGAGAGGGAGGCGTAGGCCAGGGCGAACGCCGCCAGCCCCAGCGCGGCCACCGCCACCGCGCCCGCGCCGGGACGCAGCCGCGCGCCCAATATCATCCCCAGTATCGCCACCACCAGCGCCTGCGCCAGCAGCCGCAGCACGTCTCCCCCGGTCTTCCCCGCCAGCACCCAGCCGGGGTGCGCGGTGCTGCGGGCCACGCGCTGCAGGAACCCCGTCTGCAGGTCGCGCACGAGGTCGATCCCCGCCTGCGAGGCGCCGAAGAGCACGGTCATGGCGCACACCCCGGGGAGGAGGAAGTCGAGGTACGGCCGGCCGGCGTACGCGCCCCCCGGCGCGAAGCGCTGGAAGAGGAAGCCGAAGATCAGCATCCAGAAGAGCGGCTGCACGAACGAGAAGGTGAGCGGCACCGGCCGCCGCGCCGTCTTCAGCCAGCCGCGGCGCGCCGTCTCGCGGAGGACGCGCAGGGCGGCGGCGCTCACCCCCGCCCCCTTCCCGCTCCGCGTCCGCGCCCCGCAGCGGCGGGCGGCGTGCCGGGCGGGCTCCCGGTGAGGCGGACGTAGGCGGCGGCCAGGTCGGCCGGGTGGCGCTCGTAGCCGCGGCACGCCACCCCCTGCGCGGCGAGCACCGCCAGCGCCGGCTCGCCCTCCTCGGGATGGCGGTCGCGCCAGAGCGTGAGGGTGGATCCGTCCAGCTCCGCCTCCGCCGTGGCGTCCTGCGCCGCCAGCGCGTGCCGCAGCGCGGCCCCGTCGCCGGGGGCGAGGGATTGCTCCAGGGTGAAGACGGCGCGGGCCCGGGCGTGGGCGGCCACCAGCGCCGCCGGCGCCCCCTCGGCCCGTACCCGCCCCGCCTGCAGCAGGAGGACGCGGTCGCAGCGGGCGGCCACCTCGGCCAGGTCGTGCGTGGCCACGAGCACGGTGTTCCCCTCGTCGCGCCAGGCGGCCAGGCCGCTCCAGAGCTCGCGGCGCGCCTCGGGGTCCAGGCTGGCGGCGGGCTCGTCGAGCAGGAGGAGCCGCGGCCCGTGCAGCGTCTCCAGCGCCAAGTGCAGCCGCTGCCGCTCGCCGCCGGACCAGGTGCCCACCGCCCGGTGGACGAAGGGCGCCAGCCCGTAGCGCTCCACCATGACGGCCAGGCACTCCCGGCGCTCCCCGCCGGGCAGGCCGCGCAGGGCGTGGAAGAGGCGGAGCGTCTCCCATCCCGTCATCTCGGGGTCGAGCGCCGCCTCCTGCGAGGCGTAGCCGGCCTGCGCGCGCAGCGCCGCCCGGTCGCGCCGCGGGTGCAATCCCAGCACCTCGGCCGACCCGGCGTCGGGCGCGACGATGCCGAAGAGCACCTTCAGCAGCGTGCTCTTCCCCGCCCCGTTGGGCCCGATCACCCCCACCAGCGCGCCCGGCGGCAGGGCGAACGCCACCCCGTCGAGCGCCTGCACGCCCCCAGCGAAGCTCCGGGCGACGCCCTCCGCCCGGACCGCGGGCTCAGTCGGCGTAGACGATGGTGCCGGCATGCTCGCCCCGCACCGCGGCCGCGATGCGCTCCGGGTGCAGCCCGTTCACCACCTGGAACTGGCGCACCAGCCGCGCGTTCAGGAGCAGGTCGGGGAGCACCTCGTCGAAGGGGAGGCTCTTCAGCGCGCGGCGCTTGAGCTCGCGCGCGCCGATGGCGTCGATGAAGGCCGCCCCGGGGTTCTCCCGCGGGTCCTCGGTGTACAGGCCGTCCACGTCCTTCACCAGCGTCACCGAGGCGCAGCCGAAGCACTCGCCCAGGATGAGGCACCCCGCGTCGGTGCGGTGGGGCGGGATGCGGCCGATG
>DASUNK010000459.1:0-2271 GCA_036277195.1 Longimicrobiaceae bacterium
GGGAGCGGCGGGCGCGAGGCGTCGCTGGAAGAGACGACCTGGGAGCGGTGGTTCGAGATCTTCGACGACCGCGGCCTGGACTTCCTCTACCAGCCCGAGGGCGAGAGCCGGTTCTTCAAGCTGGTGCGCGGCGGCAGCGACGACGAGGACCGCTGATCCGCCGGAGCGCCGGCCGGAAACGCGAGGGGCGGGTCCGCGGACCCGCCCCTTTCGCATGCTACAGCCGCAGTGCCTGCTGGCGGAGCCGCTCGCGGCGGAAGCCCTCCGGGGTGCGGGAGAAGCGCCAGAAGAAGAGGGTTGCGCCCGTCTCACCGGGCTCCCACCCCGCGATCTCGCGGTAGTGCACGCGGCGCCGCTCCCCGGGCGCCAGGCCGGCGCAGCCGGTGGGCTCGTCACAGAGCGCCCACGCCGCCAGCGTGCTCTCCGCCGCGATGAAGTAGTAGACCGGGTGCCGCCCCGTGTTCGCCAGCTCCACGTACGGCGCGCGGACGTAGACGGACACCTCCTGCGCGGCCGGCGCGCGCACCGGCCGCGTGCACCCGGCCAGGAGCAGCGCGGCGGCAGCCGCCAGCCACCACCCTCGCATCCGTCTCACCGCGCCGTCTCCTCCTCCGCCTCCTGGTTGCAGGGGTGGTCCGGGTTGGCGCGCGCCACCCGGAAGTCCTCCTCGTAGCGCTCGATCGCGTTCGCCTGCACCGTCCCCGCCGGGTAGGCCCCCACCTGGTACGAGGCCGCCTGCCGCCGGAAGCGGTCCGCCTCCTCGCCGCCCGGCGCGGACGCCGCCGAGTCACGGTACGCCGTCTCCCGGTGGCGCCGCTCCGCGTATTCGGCCAGCGCCGCCGCCAGCGGCCGTCCCCGCTCGGTGAGGAGCGCCGCCGCGCTCCCCGGCTCGGTCCGGCCGGCCACCGCGTCCAGGTCCGCCAGCCGCGTGCGGGCCTGGATCAGCAGCTCCTCGCCCACGCAGGCGTCGCGGCGGGCGGTGCGCTGGGCGTCGGTCGGCTCGGGCTCGCCGCCGCACGCCGCCAGCAGCAGCAGGGGGACCACGGCCGTCGCCGGCAGGCGGAATCGGGACATCGGGAAGCTCAAGGTTCAGAGGGGAAGAGCTCGCGCTCCAGCAGCTCGCAGAGGAGGTGGATGAGGGTGATGTGCGCCTCCTGGATGCGCTCGGTGGCCGTGGCGGGCACCACCAGGCACTCCGTGCACGCCCCGCGCATCCGCCCGCCGCCGCGCCCGGTGAGCCCCACCACCACCGCGCCGCGCGCCGCCGCCGCCTCCACCGCGCGCAGCACGTTCTCCGAGTCGCCGCTGGTGCTGATGGCCACCAGCACGTCGCCGGGGCGCACCATCGTCTCCACCTGCCGGCTGAAGGCGGTGGCGAACTCGTAGTCGTTGCTCCAGCAGGTGAGCGTGGGCGCGTCCAGCAGGTGGTGCGCCGGCAGCCCCGGGCGGTCGCGCTTGTAGCGCGCCACCAGCTCCTCCACCAGGTGCATGGCGTCGCACGCCGAGCCGCCGTTGCCGCAGGCGTACAGCCGCCCCCCGGCGCGGAACGACGCCGCCACGCGCCCGGCCACCCGCGCCACGTCCGGCGCCAGGTCGCGCAGGGCCAGCTTCACCCGCGCGGACTCCTCGAGCGCGCCGCGGATCAGGGCCAGGGTATCGGGGTCGTCGGCGCTCATCCGGAAGGGGCGGCGGGTCCGCGCAGGGCTTGCTGACGGCGCTAATCTACTGCGCCGGACGCCGCCACGGGAAGCCGCTGGCACCGCCGTTGCGCCGGTGGCGGGCGGCGCCCCGAGCAGCACCATGCACCCGCGCGGCGGGCGTGCACGCGCCGCCCGTCTTCCAGGAAGCCGATACTTGCGGATCCGGCCCGTATATCCACCCACCCGCGCCGCGCTGCTGCTGCTGGCCGCCCTCCTCCCCGGCGCCTGCCGCGAGGCGGGCGACACGCTGCGCACCACCCGCCGCGCCCGCCTGGCCGCGCCGCTGGCGGAGGGGACGCTGGCGATGGACTCGGCCGGGCGCGCCTGGATCGGCGAGCGCGGCGCCGTGTGGGCGCTCGACTCCCTCGGGCGCCCCGGCGCGCGCTTCGTCCTCCCCGGCGCGGTGCTGCGGGTGGCGTGGGCGGCCGGCGGCGAGCTGGCGGTGCGCTCCGCGGGCGGCGGGCTGCGGCTGGTGGACGACTCCACCGGCGCCGTCAGGGTCACCCGCCGCGAGAGCCGCCTCCGCCCGCTGGCGCGCGACCCGCGGGGGCGCTGGCTCTACGCCGCCACC
>DASUNK010000460.1:0-3367 GCA_036277195.1 Longimicrobiaceae bacterium
GGCCTCGGCGATGACGCGGCGCATCTCGGGGGTGGGCCGGGTCACCGTGTCGGAGCGGAGGTCAATGGCCGCTCCGGATGCGGGCGCTGAGATCATCGGCTGGCGGGGCGCGGGTCTGGTCGGGTGTGCCGACAAGATCCCCTGCCGAGCCCCCGCTGACAAGAGCCGCCCCGGCCCGTCCACCCTGTTCACTTTACACCGGGGGGCGGCGCGGCGCAAGGGGCTTGTCGAAGGGCGTGCGGAGTGTGTAGTTTGGGGGGCAGGTGGCTGGGGCGAATGAATTCGCAGCAACAACTGCACGAAGTCCGCCTTCGCGGACTGCAGGGCCGCAATTCTCGTTCGATCGACCTCGGAGCACGTGGTGCGCGAACCCTGGACTCAACTGTTCGTGCACCTGGTCTGGTCTACCTGGGACCGTGCTCCCTTCCTCACGGCGCAGATCCAACCGCTGGTGTACGACTGCCTCCAGGGCGAGTGCTCCCGGCTGGGCGCGGACGTGATTGCGATCGGCGGAATCGAGGACCACGTACACCTGCTGGCGCGCATTCCCACCACCGTGTCCATCGCAGGCCTGGTCAAGCAGTTGAAGGGTTCCTCCTCGCACCTCGTCTCTCACCGGCTGGGCGAGACCTTCAAATGGCAGGGCGGATACGGAGCGTTCACCGTGTCGAAGAGCAACGTTCCACGCGTCCGTAGCTATGTTCTGCGGCAGGAGGAGCACCACCGCCACGGAACTCTCTACCTCGAAGTCGAGCCCCGAGAGGCACGCGCCAAACCCTCCAGCACGGTGTGAAGCCGGCCCTGCAGTCCGCGAAGGCGGACTTCGTGCGGTTGTTGCCGCGAATTCATTCGCCCGGGGAACCTCAGTACTCGCTCTCGTCGGGTTCGGCGTTGACGCCGAGCCCGTCGAGCTCCGCCGCCAGCTCGTAGGCGGCGTCCAGGTCCTCCACCTGCAGCGCGACCGGCGCCCCCTCCTGCAGCTGCTCCACCAGCCGGCGCAGCTCCACCGTGCTCTCCCCGGTGTACTGCTGGATCACCCCCAGCACCGCCGCCTCGCGCACGCGGTAGCGCACCCCGCGCAGGTGTACGCGCGCCATCTTCAGCCTCCCACGCGGCGCAGCGCCGCCGCCAGGTCCAGCCGCCCCTCGTAGAGCGCCTTCCCCACGATCACCCCCGCTAGCGGCGCGCCCCCCCGCGCCCGCGCCCGCACCGCCTCCACGTCCTCCATCCCCCGCACCCCGCCGGAAACCACCACCTCCGCGCCGCTCCGCTCCGCCAGCTCGGCGGAGGTCTCCAGGTTGGGGCCGGTCATCATCCCGTCGCGCTCGATGTCGGTGTAGATCAGGGTGCGCACCCCGGCATCCGCCAGCCGGGCGGCGATCTCGAACAGGTCCTCCCCGCTCTCCTCCGTCCACCCGCGCGCGGCGGGGCGCCGCCCCCGCGCGTCGAGCCCCACGGCGATCCGCTCCGCACCCCAGCGCTCGACGGCGCGCCGCACCAGCGCCGGGTCCTCCAGCGCGGCGGTGCCCACCACCGCGCGCGCCACGCCGGCGCCGAGCACCTCGTCGAGGTCGGCGTCGGTGCGCAGGCCGCCGCCGGCCTGCACCCGCAGGGGGAGAGAGGATGCCAGTTCGCGGAGGAGCGGGCGATGCGAGCCGTCGCCGAAGGCGGCGTCGAGGTCCACCACGTGCACCCACGCCGCGCCGGCCGCGGCGAAGGTGCGGGCCACCTGCAGGGGATCGCCGCCGTACACCGTCTCGCGCTCCGCCCGCCCCTGGCTCAGGCGCACGCAGCGCCCCCGGCGCAGGTCGATGGCGGGGAAGAGCGCGAAGGCGGCGTCAGCCACGCCGCCCGGAAGGGGGTGCCGCCGAGTCGCGCGCGGCGGCGAAGACGGGCCCGCCCACGCGGTCCATGGCGGCCACGCGCTGCTCCACCACGCCGCGGAAGGCCGCCCGCGCGCCGGCGGGGACGGGGTCGCCGCTGAGGAAGCGCACCGAGGAGGGGTTCACCGGGCGGCCGTTGGCGTGGAACTCGTAGTGGAGGTGGGGCCCGGTGGAGAGGCCGGTGGAGCCGACGTAGCCGATGACCTGGCCCTGGCGCACGCGCATGCCCTGGCGCACACCCGGGGCGAAGCCGCGCAGGTGCGCGTAGCGGCTGGCGTAGCCGCGCTTGTGCCAGATCTCCACCACGTTCCCGTACCCGCCGCCCCACCCGGCCTTGCGCACCAGCCCGTCGCCCACGGCGCGGATGGGGGTGCCGGAGGAGGCGGCGTAGTCGATGCCGTGGTGCGCGCGCACGCGGCGCAGGATCGGGTGGAAGCGCCCGGTGGAGTAGGCGGAGCTGATGCGGCGGAACTCCAGCGGCGCGCGCAGGAAGGCGCGCTTGAGCGACTCGCCGTCGCGGTCGTAGTAGTCCTCGGCGCCGGCGTGGGCGAAGAGGTAGGCCTCCTGCAGCCGCCCGCCCACCTCGAACTGCACCGCCAGGATGCGCCCGGCACGCGCCGAGCCGTCCGGCCGCACCATCCGCTCGTAGAGCACCCGGAAGCCGTCGCCCCGCTGCAGCTCGCGCGAGAAGTCGACCTTCCAGGCGAAGATCTTGTCGGCCAGCAGGTCCACGATGCGCTCGCGCTCGGCGCGCGGCACCCCGCCCTCGGCGGCCAGCATGGCGCGGTAGAGCGAGGACTTCACCGCGCCCGCCAGCACCACCGTGTCGGCGCGCACCGGCACCTCCTCCACGCGCCCCACCAGCCGGCCGGTGCGGCCGTCCGCGCGGAAGGTGTGGTCGGGGTCCAGCTGCAGCTCCACCCGGCGGGCGGCGCCGGTGCGGGTGGAGACGCGGTAGTCCACCTTCAGCCCCGCGCGCACCCGCCGCGGGTCCTGCACCGCCTGCAGCTGCTCCAGCAGCGCCCGGGCCTCCTCCGCGCGCAGCGTCATGCGCGCCAGCAGCTGCGAGAGCGTCTCGCCCGGCCGCAGCGTGGCGCTCAGGACCACCTCGGCGGGCTTCGCGTGGGCCGCGGGGAGGAGGGGCGGGGGCGGCGGCGCCTGGTGGCGGCGCGGCGCCGCGAGCGAGGCGAGCCCCACGCCGAAGGCGCCCAGCACGCCGAGTGCGAGCAAGCGGTACGGATTGGCCATGGACAGGCTCCTGTTCTGAACCGATCGGGCTGCTATTGCGTTGGGAGACGGAACCGCGGGCGGGCCGGTGACTGATACAGTATCAGATTCACCAGCCCGCCGCAAGGCCGGCGGAGGTCAGTCCATCTGCCGGCGGATGAACGTGGGGATCTCCAAGTCGCTGGGCGCCTTCTTCTCCGGGGCCGCCTTGGCGGGCGGGAACTTGTGCACCGGCGCCCCTCCCGGTCCCGGGCCCG
>DASUNK010000461.1:0-3794 GCA_036277195.1 Longimicrobiaceae bacterium
GGCCGGGCTCCCGGGCGAGGGACACCGCGGCTTCGGCTGCGACATGGCCGACTCCGAGGCCGTCAACGCGCTGGTCAAGCAGGTGGAGGAGGAGATGGGCGGCCTCGACGTGCTGGTGAACAACGCCGGCGTCACGCGCGACAACGTGCTGATGCGGCTCAAGGACGAGGACTGGGACGTCGTGGTCGACACCAACCTGCGCGGCGCCTTCAACACCATCCGCGCCGCCTCGCGCGGGATGATGAAGCGGCGCGCCGGCCGGGTGGTGAACGTCACCAGCGTGGTGGGGATCACCGGCAACAAGGGGCAGGCCAACTACGCCGCCAGCAAGGCCGGGCTCATCGGACTCACCAAGTCCGTCGCCAAGGAGCTGGCCTCGCGCGGGGTTCTGGTCAACGCGGTGGCCCCGGGATACATTGAGACCGACATGACGGCCGAGCTCCCGGAAGGGGCGCGCGACGCGCTGGCGCAGCACATCGCCCTCGGCCGGCTGGGCCAGCCCCGGGACATCGCCCCGGTGGTCCGCTTCCTGGCCGGCCCGGGCGCGTCGTACATCACCGGGCAGGTGCTGGTGGTGGACGGTGGCATGGTGATGTAGGGCGGGACAACGGACGAGCACATTCACGATCACGGAGAGCGACATGGCCGACATCGAGCAGAAGGTCAAGGACATCATCATCAACGAGCTGGGCGTGGAGGCCGAGAAGGTGACCCGCGAGGCGAAGTTCGTGGACGACCTGGGCGCCGACTCGCTGGACACGGTCGAGCTGGTGATGGCGTTCGAGGAGGAGTTCTCCATGGAGATCCCGGACGAGGAGGCCGAGAAGCTCCAGACCGTCGGCGACGCCATCGACTACATCCAGCGGGCGCAGAGCTGAGCCGCGAGGCCCGGCCCCTGCACCGGCTTGCGCCGTCTTAGTCCCAGGGCCGCCCGGAGCGGCCCGCTTGGTTCCGAGCTTCGCCTTTTCCCGAGATTCCGGAGCGGCTGATGAACCGCCGAGTCGTGATCACGGGGACCGGTCTGCTTACGCCCGTCGGGCTGGACGTCCAGGAGAGCTGGACGTCGCTGCTCGGCGGGCGTAGCGGTACGGGCCCCATCACCCTGTGGGACGCCACCGACTACCCCGTGCGCTTCGCCGCCGAGGTGAAGGGCTTCGACCCGGGGGAGTACATCGACCGCAAGGAGGTGAAGCGCACCGACCGCTTCACCCAGTTCGCCATCGCCGCCTCGGTGCAGGCCATGCGCGAGGCGGGGCTGGACGAGAGCCGCGACGGGGTGGACCTGGACCGCTTCGGCGTCATCATCGGCAGCGGCATCGGCGGCATCAGCACCTTCGAGGAGCAGCACGGCCGCCTGCTGGAGCGGGGACCCGGGCGCGTGTCGCCCTTCTTCGTCCCCATGTTCATCTCCGACATCGCGGCCGGGCTGGTGTCCATCCGCTACGGGCTGCGCGGCCCCAACTACTGCACCGTGTCGGCGTGCGCCTCCAGCGCGCACTCGGTGGGGCTGGCCTTCCGCTCCATCCGGTACGGCGAGGCGGACGTGATGGTGGCCGGCGGCACCGAGGCCTCCATCACCCCCACCACCGTGGCGGGGTTCGCCTCGATGACGGCGCTCTCCACCCGCAACGACGAGCCGGAGACGGCCAGCCGCCCCTTCGACGCCACGCGCGACGGCTTCGTGCTGGGCGAGGGGGCGGGGGTGATGGTGCTGGAGGCGCTGGAGCACGCGCAGGCGCGCGGGGCCACCATCATCGCGGAGGTGGTGGGGTTCGGGCAGACGGCCGACGCCTACCACATCACCGCGCCGGCGGAGGGGGGCGAGGGGGCGGTGCGCGCCATGCGGCTGGCGCTGCAGGAGGCGGGCGCCGGCCCGGCCGAGGTGGACTACATCAACGCGCACGGCACCTCCACCCCCGCCAACGACCGCAACGAGACGGCCGCCATCAAGACGGTGCTCTGCGAGCACGCCGGGCGGGTGGTGGTGAGCTCCACCAAGTCGATGACCGGGCACACGCTGGGCGCGGCGGGCGGGGTGGAAGCGGTGATCTCGGCGCTGGCGTGCCGCGACGGGCGCATCCCGCCCACCATCAACTACCACGAGCCGGACCCGGAGTGCGACCTGGACTACGCGCCGAACCAGGCGGTGGAGCGCCCGGTGCGGCTGGCGCTCAGCAACAGCTTCGGCTTCGGCGGCCACAACGTCTGCCTGGCCATCCGCCGCTTCGACGGCTGATGCGCCGCGGCCGATGTTCTATCTCCGGCAGCCCTCGCCCGCGCGCATCGAGGCCGTGCTCGCGGCGGCGCGGGGGCTGCCGTTCTCCTATCCCGAGGTGGGCGCCACCCGCTCGCTGACCCCCGCCGGCTATCCCACCAACCACCACCGTCTTCGCCTGGGGACGGGGCGTTCGCGCTTCCGCGCCGCGGTGCACGCGCTGCGCGGCTGGGCCATGTACCGCCTCCCCTGGACCGCGCTCCACCCGCCGGGCGCGCCGGTGGAGGCGGGGACCACCGTGGCCACCGTCATCCATCACCTGGGCTTCTGGTCGGTGAACCCCTGCCGCGTGGTGTACGTGGAAGAGGGCGAGGCGGGGGGCGTGGCGCGCTTCTCCTTCGCCCTCGGCACGGTGGCGGGGCACGCGGAGCGGGGCGAGGAGCGCTTCACGCTGGAGTGGCGCCGCGAGGACGACGCGGTGTCGTTCGAGATCTTCGCCTTCGCCGCCGCCGAGCACCCGCTGGCGTGGCTCGGCTATCCCTACACGCGCCTCCTGCAGGGGCGCTTCGGGCGGCAGGCGCTGGAGGCCGTCCGCCGGGCGGCGGAGCAGGGCCCCCACGCGTGAGCGCGCGTCAGCCCGCGCCGTCCGCGCGGACGATCAGGCAGGTGCTGGTGGCGTGCGCCAGCAGGCGGCCGGCCGCGTCGGTGAGCCGCCCCTCGGTGAGCGCGGTGCGCCGGCCGGCGTGCAGCACCGTCCCCTCCGCCCGCACCGGGCCGGTGTCGAGCGTCACCGCCCGCAGCAGGTTCACCTTCAGCTCCACGGTGGCGTAGCCCACGCCGGCCGGCAGCGTGGCGTGCACGGCCGAGCCCATGGCGCTGTCCAGCAGCGTGGCCGCCACCCCGCCGTGCACCACGCCGATCGGGTTGTAGTGGTGCTCGCCGGGTGTCATCCCGAAAACCACCCGTCCCTCCTCGACCGACTCCAGCGTGAAGTCCAGCGACCAGGCGATCGGCGGGCGGGGGAGGTCGCCGCGCTGGATGGCGCGCAGGTACTCCAGCCCGGTCATCCCCCGCGCCGCCCGGGCGCCGATCATGGGGTCGTCCCAGGTGATGGTGCGGGTGCGCATCAGACGCGCTCGATGACGGTGGCGATCCCCTGGCCGCCGGCGATGCAGAGCGTCACCAGCGCCGTGGCCAGCCCCCGCCGCTCCAGCTCGTCGAGCGCGGTGCCCAGCAGCATGGCGCCGGTGGCCCCCAGCGGGTGCCCGAGCGCGATGGCGCCGCCGTTCACGTTCACCCGCTCGGGGTCCAGCTCCAGCCGGCGGATCACCTGCAGCGGCACCGCGGCGAACGCCTCGTTGATCTCCCACAGGTCGATGTCCGCCGGCTGCATCCCCGCCTTGCGCAGCGCCTTGCGCGCCGTCTCCGCCGGCGCGGTCAGCATGATCACCGGGTCCTCGGCAAAGATGGCCATGGAGCGGATGCGGGCGCGCGGGCGCAGGCCGTGCTCCCGCGCGTACCCCTCCGACGCCAGCAGCACCGCCGCGGCGCCGTCCACGATGCCGCTGGAGTTGCCTGC
>DASUNK010000462.1:0-5998 GCA_036277195.1 Longimicrobiaceae bacterium
GTCGTCGGGCGTGGCGGCTCAGGCCGCCAGCAGCTCCTGGACCTTGCGCTCCAGCACCGGCCGCGGCACGGCGCCCACCACCTGGTCCGCCACCTGGCCGTCCTTGAAGAAGATCAGGGTGGGGATCGACCGCACGTTGAACGCCGCGGCCGTGCGCGGGTTGTGGTCCACGTCGAGCTTGCCCACCTTCACCTTGCCGGCGTACTCGTCGGCGAGCTGCTCCACGATGGGCGCCACCAGGCGGCAGGGGCCGCACCACACCGCCCAGAAGTCCACCATCGACAGGCCGCTGGCCCCCCCGATCTCCGACTGGAAGTTGTCGTCGGTCACCGTGATCACGTTCGCGCTCTCCGCCATTGCTCCCTTCCTTCGAGGATACCGGTGGCCGGGCGCCGCCCCCGCGGGCTATCTTCCCGGCTTCCGTACGTGTCTGGCCCCACCGCACCGCCGCCCGAGGAACGAATGACCGGCCACCCGCTCGACCACGTGGGCATCGCCGTCCACTCGCTGGAGGAATCGCTCCCCCTCTTCGAATCTATCACCGGCGGCAAGGGGTACGGCCGCGAGCGCGTCGAGGTGCAGGGGGTGGAGGTGGTGTTCGTGGGCTCCGGCCCCGGCCGGCTCGAGCTGCTGGCCCCCACCCGCGACGACTCGGCGGTGGCGCGCTTCCTCGGCAGGCGGGGGCCGGGGATGCACCATCTGTGCTACCGGGTGCCGGACCTGGGCGCCGAGCTGGCGCGCTACCGCGCGGCGGGGGCGGAGCTGATCGACGCCGAGCCGCGCCCCGGCGCCGGCGGGCACCGGGTGGCCTTCGTGCACCCGAAGTCCACCGGCGGGGTGATGGTGGAGCTGCTGGAAGGGCACTGAGTGCGAAGTGCGAAGTGCGAAGTGCGAAGTGCGCCAGGCTACTGCCAGCGGGTGATCCGCTCCAGGTCGATGATCTCGATGTACCAGCGGTCGGCGGGGCCGCGCACCACGGTGAAGGGCACCTGGCGGCTCCCGGCGCGGCTTTCGAGCTGCACCGTCACCTGCACCGCCTCGGGACGGCCGGGGATCTGCTGGGGCTGGCGGAGGGCGAAGCCCCGGTGCTCCAGCACCGTGGCGATGGCGTACATCCGCTGCTCCACCTCGTTGGCCGGATGGCGCTCCATCACCGAGCCCTCGCGGTTGCCGAAGAGGTAGCCCATCTCCCCGTACTCCTTCTGCTCGGCCAGGCGGAGGAAGCGCTCCACGGTCACCGCGGGCGCCGCGCCGCCGGGGACGCTGCTGGGGCGGGGCCCCCCGCCGCCGCAGGCGGCCAGGACGAGCAGGGCGAGGACGAGCGAAAGCGTTCGCTGAGCGCGCACGGGACCTCCGGGGGATGGCACGGGGAGATTCGGCGGATTGCCGGTCCCAATGCTAAGCGCGCAAGCCGCGGATCGTCAAGGCGTCGCACTTCGCACTTCGCACTTCGCACTTCGCACTTCGCACTTCCTCACGCCGCCGCCTCTGCCGGCGCCGAGCCCGCGTTCCGGAACGCCAGCAGGTGCGATCCCGCCTCGCGGTCCACCACCACCGTGTCGCCGTCGTCGAACTCCCCCTCCAGCACGTGCATGGCCAGCGGGTTCTGCACCAGCCGCTGGATGGCCCGCTTCAGCGGCCGCGCCCCGTACGCCGGGTCGTAGCCCTCCTCGGCGATCAGCGCCTTCGCCGCGTCCGTCACCCGCAGGGTGATCTTCCGCTCCGCCAGCATCCGCTGCAGGCGGCCGAGCTGCAGGTCCACGATGCGCGTCAGCTCCTCCATCCCCAGCGGCTTGAACACCACCACGTCGTCCACCCGGTTCAGGAACTCGGGGCGGAAGTAGCGGCGCATCTCGGCCAGCACCGCCGCCTCGATCTCGTCGCGCACCGCCGGGTCGGACATCCGCGCGGCCCGCTCCAGGATCAGCGGGCTCCCGAGGTTCGAGGTCATGATGATCACGGCGTTGCGGAAGTTCACCACCCGCCCCTGCGAGTCGGTCAGCCGCCCGTCGTCCAGGATCTGCAGCAGGAGGTTGAAGACGTCGGGGTGCGCCTTCTCGATCTCGTCGAAGAGGATCACCGAGTACGGGCGCCGCCGCACCGCCTCGGTGAGCTGTCCGCCCTCCTCGTAGCCCACGTACCCCGGGGGGGCGCCGATCAGCCGCGCCACGGCGTGCTTCTCCATGTACTCCGACATGTCGATGCGCACCATGGCGTCCTCGTCGTCGAAGAGGAACTCCGCCAGCGCGCGCGCCGTCTCCGTCTTCCCCACCCCGGTGGGGCCCAGGAAGATGAAGCTGCCGATCGGCCGGTTGGGGTCCTGCATCCCCGCGCGCGAGCGGCGCACCGCGTTCGCCACCGCCGCGGTGGCCTCGGGCTGGCCGACCACCCGCTGGTTCAGGTGCTCGTCGAGCCGCGCCAGCCGCTCGCGGTCGCTCTGCAGCATCCGCGAGACGGGGATCCCCGTCCAGCGCGCCACCACCTCGGCCACGTCGTCGGCGTCCACCTCCTCCTTGAGGTACTTCCCCTCCCGCTGAAGCTCGGCCAGCCGCGCGTCGGCGGCGGCGATCTCCTTCTGCAGGTTGGGGATCTCGCCGTACTGGATCTCGGCGGCGCGGTTCAGGTCGCCGGTGCGCTGGGCGCGCTCCAGCTCCACCTTCAGCTCGTCGAGGCGCTCCTTCTTGGCGCGGATCCCGGCGATCGCCTCCTTCTCGGCCTGCCAGCGCGCCTTCATCCCCGACGAGCGCTCGCGCAGGTTGGCCAGCTCCTCCTCCAGCCGCCCCAGCCGCTCGCGGCTCTCGGCGTCGGTCTCGCGCGAGAGCGCCTGCTTCTCGATCTCCAGCTGCATGATGCGGCGCTCCACCTCGTCGATCTCCTGCGGGAGCGAGTCGATCTCGATGCGCAGCCGGCTGGCCGCCTCGTCGATGAGGTCGATGGCCTTGTCCGGGAGGAAGCGGTCGCCGATGTAGCGGTTGGAGAGGGTGGCCGCGGCCACGATGGCGCCGTCGGTGATGCGCACGCCGTGGTGCACCTCGTAGCGCTCCTTCAGCCCGCGCAGGATGGCGATGGTGTCCTCCACGCCCGGCTCGCCCACGTACACCGGCTGGAACCGCCGCTCCAGCGCCGCGTCCTTCTCGATGTACTGGCGGTACTCGTCGAGGGTGGTGGCCCCCACCACGCGCAGCTCGCCCCGGGCGAGCGCCGGCTTGAGCATGTTCCCCGCGTCGGGCGAGCCCTCCGTCTTCCCCGCCCCCACGATGGTGTGCAGCTCGTCGATGAGGACGATGAACTTCCCCTCGGAGCTGGTGATCTCCTTGAGCACCGCCTTCAGCCGCTCCTCGAACTCGCCGCGGTACTTGGCGCCGGCCAGCATGGCGCCGATGTCGAGGGAGATGAGGGTCTTCTCGCGCAGCCCCTCGGGGACGTCGCCGTTGACGATGCGCTGGGCGAGCCCCTCCACGATGGCGGTCTTCCCCACCCCGGGCTCGCCGATGAGCACGGGGTTGTTCTTGGTGCGGCGCGAGAGCACCTGGATCACGCGGCGGATCTCCTCGTCTCGGCCGATGACGGGGTCGAGCTTGCCGCGGCGGGCGCGCTCGGTGAGGTCGGTCGAGAAGCGCTGCAGCGCCTGGTACTTCTCCTCGGGGCTCTGGTCGGTCACCCGGTGGGCGCCGCGCACCTGCTGCAGCGCCTCCAGCAGGGTGTCGCGCTTTGCCCCCTGTGCGCGCAGCAGGTCGCGGGCGAGGTACCCCTTCTCCGCCAGCCCCAGGAGGAGGTGCTCGGTGGAGACGTACTCGTCCTTGAGGTCGCGGGCCTCCTGCTCGGCGCGGTCGAGCACCTCGTTCAGCTCGCGCGAGATGGTGGGCTGGCTCCCCCCGCTCTGCCTGGGGAGGCGCGCGCGGGCCGCCTCGGCCTCGGTGCGCAGCCGGGTGACGTTGACGCCCACCTTCTGGAGGATGGGGACCACGATCCCCTCGGCCTGGTCGAGCAGGGCCAGGAGGAGGTGCACGTCCTCGATGGAGGGGTTCCCTCCCTGGCGCGCGGCGTTCTGGGCCTCCTGCAGCGCCTCCGCCGATTTGACAGTCAGACGGTCGAAGTTGATCATCTGGAGCCTCCAAGCTCCGGCGTGGCAAGCAGTTGCCGCGCCGGGCCGTGCGTCTGGTTTTCCGGGCCGCGCCCGCGCTTCCGGCGGAGGTCGCCGGGCGCCGCGGCCGTCGCTGAATGCAACGGAAAGCCAGTTCCATGCCCGGAAAAGGGTGCCGTTTCGGCAAACGCGAGCCCCCGCCGCATCGGTGCGACGGGGGCTCGGGGCCACGCGGAGGACGGGAGGGCTACCCCTGCCACCACTTGTGCCAGAGCGCGTTGTCCGTGCCCCGCCCGAAGACGTCGATGCGGTCGAGGCCCCACGACACGGCCCCGGGCCCGGAGGTGAGCGTCCCACCCAGCGACTCCCACCCGCTCCACGCGCTCCCGTTCCACCACTTGTGCCAGAGCGCTCTGTCGGTGCCTCGCACGAACACGTCCAGCCGGCCGTTGTCCCACGACGAGACCGCCGGGTCCGCGGTGAGCGTCCCGCCCAGCGACTCCCACCCGCTCCACGCGCTCCCGTTCCACCACTTGTGCCAGAGCGCGTTGTCCGTGCCCTGCCCGAACACGTCGATGCGGTTGGGACCCCACGACACGGCCGCCGGCGCGGAGCGGAGCGTCCCGCCGAGGCTCTCCCAGTCGCTCCACCCGCCGTCGAACCACTTGTGCCAGAGCGCGTTGTCGGTGCCCCGCACGAACACGTCCAGCCGGCCCGACGCCCACGACGAGACCGCCGGGCCCGAGGTGAGCACGCCACCGAGGCTCTCCCACCCGCTCCACGCGCTCCCGTCCCACCACTTGTGCCAGAGCGCGTTGTCCGTGCCCCGCACGAACACGTCGATGCGGTCGGAGCCCCACGACACGGCCGCCGGCGCGGAGCGGAGCGTCCCGCCGAGGTCCTCCCACCCGCTCCACGCGCTCCCGTTCCACCATTTGTGCCAGAGCGCGTTGTTGGTGCCCCGCACGAACACGTCCAGCCGGTTCGACGCCCACGACGAGACCGCGGGGTTCGAGGTGAGCACCCCGCCCAGGCTCTCCCACGCGCTCCAGGTGGGCCGCGCCTCAGGGAGCGCCCGGACCCCGGGCACATCGACGACGGCGGTGTCTGCGCTGGACCAGCCGCCGGGCGGCGGGATCACCACCGCCCAGAGCCCGAACGCCAGGGTGAGCCGTTTCTGCATGCGCATTTTCGATCCTCCGGAGGGAAGGTTGGAACGCGGCGGGGAGCCCCGCCGCGGCGGGAACCCGGCACAGGGCCAGGTGCGAAGCTGGGAGAATGGTCTGCGGGCCCGAGACGGAAAGCCGGGCGAAGGGAAGCACGCGCGGACATGCCCTGCGCATCAGACGTACCCGGAAGCGCGAAACCGCAAGCCATTGTCACGACTGGACTTCACCCGTTCCCACTGTCACGCGCGCACCGGAGTGGGTCAGCGCCGCCCCAACGCGACGGGGCGGTCCCGGCGGGAAGTTCAGGCGGGGTTGAGGTCCACCCACTCCTCGGTGAGCGTGCGCAGCTCCACGAACTGCAGCTCTGCGAAGTGCAGGTAGAACCGCTGGCAGAGGTAGGGGAGCTCGCGCCGGAAGGCCGCGTACCGGTCGCACATCTTCTGTGGACCGGGGAGGATCACCGCGCCGTTGCAGGCGGTGGAGAGCCAGTTGCGCACGGCGAGCACGGCCAGGTCCGCCCGGTCGCCGTGCGAGCGGATGTCCTGGCCCGCGATGTCGGAGCAGAACTTCTGGTAGCGGTAGGGCTCGCGGTCGAGGATCAGGCAGTCCTTGCGCCGGTGCAGCGGGCCGCCGAACTCGCGGGCGCCCAGGAACAGCCCCAGCTCCAGCGCCATATTGAACCGGGGGAGCCGGTTCACCGCGTCCAGCTCGGTGCGCGAGATGTCGTGGACGCCGAGCCTGCATC
>DASUNK010000463.1:0-2783 GCA_036277195.1 Longimicrobiaceae bacterium
GGAGCAGCTGCGCGTGCTGGAGCGCGAGCGCCCCCACACCGTGCTCCGCCCGCAGGACAACACCTACGGGATGGTGCTCTTCTCGCGGCTGGAGCTGGTGGAGCCGCGGGTGGAGTTCCTGGTGGAGGACGACGTCCCCTCCTTCCACCTGCGGGTGCGCCTCCCCTTCGGCAGGGAGGTGGAGCTGCACTGCCTCCACCCGCGACCCCCCGCCCCCGGCGAGAACCCCCGCTCCACCGAGCGCGACGCCGAGCTGCTGGTGGTGGGGAAGGCGGTGAAGGAGGCGCGCCTCCCGGTGATCGTGGCGGGCGACCTCAACGACGTGGCGTGGTCGCACACCACCCGGCTCTTCCAGAAGGTGAGCGGGCTGCTCGACCCGCGCATCGGCCGCGGCTTCTTCAACACCTTCCACGCCCGCATCCCGCTGGTGCGCTGGCCGCTGGACCACCTCTTCCACTCGCGCCACTTCCGTCTGCTGGCGCTGGAGCGGGGACGCGCCTACGGCTCGGACCACTTCCCCGTCTACGTGGCGCTGAGCTACGAGAGCGACGCGCAGGACCACCACGACGAGCCCGAGGCGGACTCCGGCGAGCGGCGCGAGGCGGAGGAGAAGATCGCGGACGCGGTGGAGGAGGAGGGGAAGAGCCCCGGCCAGGCGGAGTCGGAGGCGCGGGTGGACGGCGGCGGGTGAGGGAGGCTACCGCCGGCGGCGGGTGGCGGGGAGGACGTACACGGCGGCCTCGCGGTACTCCTCCTTCAGCTGGCGGAGGAGGTGCTTCTCCAGCGCGGCGGCCTCGGGCGGGAGCTCGTCCGGGTGGCGGCGGGCCAGGTCGAAGACGGCGCGCACCACCGCGCCCGCGGCCTCCAGCCCCTCCGGGAGGAGGGAGCGCAGCTCGGGCCCGGCCAGCCGCGCCACCGGCCGCTCGGCCGCGTAGGCCGGCTGGTGGTAGCGCAGGAAGAGCTCGGCCATCGCCTTGCGCGTGCGCTCCTGCGGCCGCTGGATGGAGCCGTTGACGAACTTCCGCACCTGCTCGTGCCCGCGGCCGATCATCTCGCCCACGTGGCGCAGGCCGAGCTTCAGCACCAGGTCGGCCATGAAGGGGCGCAGCGCCTCCACGTCCACGTCGCGCCACGCCGCGCGCTCCGCGGCCGCACCCGTGCGAGCGGTGGCCTTTCGGCCACTCTGTCCACTACGTTTGGAAGGACACTGGGTAGTGTAGAGGCTCGGCGGTGGCCCCGCAAGCGCGGGCCGCGGCCGCCCTCCCCCGTGGCGGGGAGAGGGCGGCGGGGCGCGTCACGGCTGGCTGAAGTCCACCGTGGGGGCGGTCTCCGAGCCGGCGGGCGCGCGGTACGGCTCCTTGCGGTCCGCGCCGGTCACCTTGGCGGTGATGGCCTGGGGGAACTGGCGGATGTAGGTGTTGTACGTCCGCACCGCCTCGTTGTAGTCCTGCCGCGCCGTGGCGATCTTGGTCTCGCTCTCGGAGAGCTGGTCCTGCAGCCCCTGGAAGTTCTGCGTGGCGCGCAGGTTGGGGTACGCCTCCACCGCCAGGTTGAGGTAGGTGCCGATGGAGCGCGTCACCTGCGCGTCGGCGGCCTGCATCCGCTCCACGTCCTGCCCCTCCACCGCCGCCTGCACCTGCTGCCCGGCCTGCTGCAGCCCCTGCTCGGCGGCGGCGAGCTGCCCGGCGCGGGCGCGCGCCACCTCGGTGAAGGTGCCGCGCTCGAACTCGGCGGCGCCCTTGACGGTGGCCACCAGGTTGGGGATGAGCTGGTTGCGCTCGGTGAGGCGCACGCCCACGTTGGCGCGCGTCTGCTCCACCTGCTCGTCGAGCGCCTGGATCCGGTTGTAGCCACACCCGCCCAGCGGGGCCGCCAGCACCACCGCCGTCAGCATCGTCGCGAGCCGCATCGGTCTCCTCCCGAGGAAGTCGTTTCTCGTCCGGTTCTCACCCGCGCCCGGACGCGTGGCGGTCCACGTAGCGCACCACCTTTTCGACCGCGTCCAGGTATCCCACCACCACCGCCGCGTCCGCGGCGGGCTTCAGCTTGCCCCCGGCGCCGCGCGCCCGGTGCACCTCCAGCACCGGCCCCGGGTCGAACCCCGCCCGCCCGGCGACGGCGCGGACCACCGCCTCCGGGTCGCGCGGGGCCTCGCCCTCCTCCAGCCGCAGCACGGTGCGGAAGAGCACCAGGAAGGTGGAGAACGAGCGCACCAGCAGCTCGCCCAGCTCCGCCGGCTGCCCCGACGTGAGCAGGTACCGTTCCCGCAGCTGGATCTGCTTTCCCTTGAGCTCCGCCTCGCACTGGTGGCGCAGGTCCGCGGGGTCGATGGCGATCCCCGCGAACGGGTCCGCGCCGTGGAGCACGCGGTGGGCGTCGCGGATGTCGGTGAGCTCGATGGGGAAGACGTCCGCCGAGCGCCGCCACTCGTCCTCGGCCAGCATCATCGGCGGCGGGTTGCCGCCGTCCACCCAGCGCCGCGCGGCCGCGGAGGCGCGCCGCAGGGTGGCGGGCGCGGCGTCGCGCAGCAGCACCAGGAGGTTGAGGTCCGAGACCCCCTCCCGGTACTCGCCGCGCGCGGCCGAGCCGTAGAGCACGGCCGCCACCAGGTCGCCGCCGTAGAGGCCGGCCAGCTCGCGCGCGAAGGCCTCCGCCCGCTCGATCTCCTTCCCCATGCCTCCTCCGAGATTACCAGTCTCCGCCCGCGCCGCCGCCGCCGAACCCGCCCCCGCCGCCGAATCCCCCGAATCCCCCACCCCCGCCGCCGCCGAACCCGCCGCCGC
>DASUNK010000464.1:0-6126 GCA_036277195.1 Longimicrobiaceae bacterium
ATGTACTGCGCGTCCACCCCCGCGCTGCGCAGGGCGATCAGCTCCTCCACGGAGGGGATGGTGTCGCCGTCCGCCGCGAACGCCGGCAGGGTCCGCTCCCTGTGCTTGCCCCTGCCCTTCTCGTCGTCGAGCTTGCGCTCCTCCTTCCCCTCCCCTTTCCACTCGCCCTCGTCCTGCGCGAGCGACGCGGGGGGATCGTCCGCCTCCTGCGGAGCGGCCTGCCCCGCCCCGTGGGCGGCGACTCCCTGCGTGGGCCGCATGGCGGCGAGCGGGCCGACCACCAGCAGGCCGACCAGCACGGCCAGCACCGTGGTGCGGGCGGAGGGCACGGCGCGCGTGCGGGCGCCGTCCAGCACCCACAGCAGCCGCGACTCCAGCTGCGACGGCCGGGCCATGCTCACCGCCGCCGGCGCGGCCAGGGCGGCGGGGCGGAAGGCGCGCGCCACCTCCAGCAGGTGCGCGGCGTACTCGCGGGCCCGCGTGCCGGCCGAGAGCACCCGGTCGTCGCACGCCAGCTCGCGCTCCACCCGCAGGCGCCGCGCGGCGTACCAGGCGCCGGGATGGAACCAGTAGAGGGCGCACGCCACCGAGGCGAGCGCCTGCGTCAGGCAGTCGTGCCGGGCCACGTGGGCCAGCTCGTGGAGGAGCACCACGCGGCGCCGCTCCTCGGGCCACTCGTCCGCCTCGGCGGGGAGGAGGATGGCGGGGCGGCGCACCCCCCAGGTCATCGGCATGGTGGCGTCCGGGCTCCGCAGCAGGGTGACGGGACGGTCCACCTCCAGCATCCACGCCAGGTCGCGCAGCAGGCCGGTCCACTCCTCGTCCGCCACCGGCTCGGCGCGGCGCCCCAGGCGGCGAACACCCCACTGGCCGAGTGCGAGCCACGCCAGCAGGGCCAGCACGCCGGCCGCGTAGAGGCCCGCGGCCACCGTGCCCCACCCCAGCCCGGCGAGCCAGGAGCGCGCCGCGTCGATGCGCGTCCAGGCCGCCGGCTCGCCGGCGGGACCCGCGCCGCGCGGAGCCTCCGCCATGGCGGCCCGGCCCGGGACGTCCGGCGCGCCGGCCGGGCCCGCCGTCCACGCCCGGACGGGCGTGCCGGCGGCGGCGGCGGGGAGGCGCACCGCCCCCACCTTCCAGCCGGGGAGCCCGGCGGCGAGGAGGGGAAGGGCCAGCAGCCCGGCCACGGTGAGCGTCCACACCAGGTGCCGCGCGGCGGCCGAGGCGCGGCGCCGGACGAGCACGAAGGAGACGGCCGCGCCGCCCGCCAGCAGCAGGGTGGCCTTCAGCACCACCGCGGCGGCGAAGGCGGGGTCGCTTACTTCCAGGGAGAAGCCGGCGAGGCTCATGGCTCATCCTCTCCCGGTTCGCGGGCCTGCTCGAGCAGCCGGGAAAGGCGCTCGTACTCGGCCTCGGTGAACGGCTTGTCGGTGTGGCTCAGGAGCGCGGCGACGGCGCTCTCGGTGGAGTTGTCGAAGAAGGTGCGGACCAGGTGCTGCATGGCCGAGCGGCTCACCTCCTCGCGTCCCGCGGTGGGGAGGTAGACGTAGCGGGGCCCGTCCTGCTCGTGCTTCAGGTACCCCTTCTCCTCCAGCAGGCGGAGCATGCCGCGCACGGCGGAATAGCTCGGGGGATCGGGGAGCTCGGCCAGCACCTCGGCGGCGGTGGCGCGGCCCAGGCGGTAGACCACGTCCATGATCTGCCGCTCGCGCCGGCCCAGGTCGAAGGTAGGAGAGGAAGGGGACATGGCACCCGGTGAGTGCTAATGGATTGACAGGGTGTCAATACACTAGCACCTACTCGCGGCCCTGTCAAGCGATCCGGTTGCGGGGCACCCGGTCACCCCCGGCGCGTGGCCGCGGGGGCGCCGCGCACGAAGGCGATGTAGTCCACCGGCGCGGGCTCGGCGCCGCCCTGGCGGAGGAGCCAGTTCACCTGCCCGCGGTGATACTGCCCGTGCAGGGCCACGTGCAGCAGGATGTCGCCGAGGGCGGTGTCGAACGGCTGCCCCGCGCTGTTGCGGTAGTGCACCACGCGGGCGAGTCCCTCCTCGCCCACCCCTTCCAGCAGGGCTTCCAGCGCGGCGGCGTTGCGGCCGGCCAGCGCCTCGCATTCGTCCAGCGTGAGCGTGGGCCAGATGGCGACGGCCGGCTCCTCCTGCCGCAGCCGCGACAGCCAGACGTGCTCCGCTCCGAGCACGTGGGCATAGACCCGGAGCGCGTCCTCGGAGGGCGAGGCGGCGGCGCGGAGGGCGTCCAGCAGGTGCCGGTCCGCCCAGCCCAGGTGGGCGAGGAGGCGGCGGAAGGTCTCCGCCGCGGAGGTCGCGTCCGGCATCTCTCGGTCCCCGGTGGAAAGGTGAACACAGGGCGCCCGGGAGGAGTATGCCGCCCCCGCTCCGGGGCATGCAACCTGCGGCCGGGGTTCCGCCTCCACCCCGTTACCTGGAGGACCCCATGCGCAGGCTCTTCGGACTGCTGCTGCTCTCTGCCCTGCCCTTCCTTCCCGGCTGCGACCTGGAGCCGATCACCGACGGCGACGGCACCCGCGGGATCGCGCTGGAGCTGGTGGCGCAGGCACTCACCGCCCCCGTGGCCCTGGTGGAGGCGCCCGACAGCAGCGGCCGCCTCTTCGTGGCCGACCAGATCGGACTCATCCGCGTGGTGGCGGCCAACGGGAACCTGCTCGACCAGCCGTTCCTCGACCTCCGCAGCCGCATGGTGACGCTCAACCCGGCGTACGACGAGCGGGGGCTGCTGGGGCTCGCCTTCCACCCGGACTTCCGCACCAACGGGCTGTTCTACGTCTACTACAGCGCGCCACTGCGGGTGGGCGCGCCCGCGGGCTTCAACCACACCAGCCACGTCTCCGAGTTCCGGGCGACGCCGGTGACCGGCAACCAGGCGGACGCGGCCTCGGAGCGCGTCCTCCTGCGTGTGGACCAGCCCCAGTCCAACCACAACGGCGGCACCCTCGCCTTCGGCCCTGACGACGGCTTCCTCTACATCTCCCTGGGCGACGGCGGCGGCCGCGACGACGAGGGGCTGGGCCACGTGGAGGACTGGTTCGCCGGGAACGCCGGCGGCAACGGGCAGGACCTCACCCAGAACCTGCTGGGGAGCATCCTGCGCATCGACCCGGACGCGGGGAGCCCGTACGCCGTCCCCGCCGACAACCCCTTCGTGGGGGGCGAGGGGCTGGACGAGATCTGGGCGTACGGCTTCCGCAACCCGTACCGCTTCTCCTTCGACCCGGGGGGCGCCAACGACCTGCTGGTGGGCGACGCGGGGCAGGACCTGTGGGAGGAGGTGTCGCGGGTGACGCGGGGCGGCAACTACGGGTGGAACGTGAAGGAGGGCACCCACTGCTTCGACGCGGAGGACCCGGAGCACCCGCCCGCCACCTGCCCGAACACCGAGCCGGACGGCGACCCGCTGATCGACCCGGTGATCGAGTTCGCCAACGCCAACCAGCCGGACGGGATCGGGCTGGTGGTGGTGGGCGGGCACGTGTACCGCGGCGAGGAGCTGGATAACGGCCTGGAGGGCGAATACTTCTTCGGCAGCTGGAGCGCGCGGGCGTCGCTCCCGGACGGGCGCGTGTACCGCTCGGAGCCGCGCGCGGGGACGGGGCTCTGGACCTTCCGCGAGGTGGAGTTCACCAACACGCCCACCGGCAGGCTCGGGCACTACCTCCTCTCCTTCGGGCAGGACCAGGCCGGCGAGATCTACCTGCTGACCACCGACGTCGCCGGGCCCACCGGCAACTCGGGGAAGGTGTACCGCCTGGTGGACCCGGACTGAGCCTCTGTCGCGCGGCCGGGCGGGGTGGCATGTTTTCGGGTCCGAAACCCGCAACCGGACCACGCACATGCGACCCCGAATCGTCCTCTCCGGCCTGGCGCTCGCCTCCCTGGGGGCGTGCGCGCCCGCGGCCGTGAACCCCGCGCCCACGCCGGCGGTCCGCGACATCCACTCCTTCGCCCGCCCGGACCAGGCGCGGGTGACGCACGTGGAGCTGGAGCTGGCCGCCCACTTCGCCGCGAAGCGGCTCACCGGCACCGCCACGCTCGACGTGGAGACGGCGCCCGGCGCGCGCGAGCTCGTCCTCGACACCCGCGACCTCACCATCCACGAGGTCACCGACGCGTCCGGGCGCGGGCTGCGGTGGGCGCTGGGCCCCGCCGACTCCGTCCTGGGCCGCCCGCTCGTGGTGCAGCTCCCGGCGGACACCCGCAAGGTGGCGATCCGCTACGAGACCAGCCCCACCGCCGGCGCGCTCCAGTGGCTCACCCCCGAGCAGACGGCGGGCAAGCGCCACCCCTACCTCTTCTCGCAGGGGCAGGCCATCCTCACCCGCACCTGGATCCCCACCCAGGACTCGCCCGGCATCCGGCAGACGTACGGCGCCCGCATCACCGTCCCCGCGGGGCTCCGGGCGGTGATGAGCGCGGAGATGCTCACCCCCGAGGGCGAGCCGTCGGGAGACGGGCGGCGCGCCTTCCGCTTCCGGCTGGACCGCCCCGTGCCGCCCTACCTCATCGCGCTGGCGGTGGGGGACATCGCCTTCCGGGCGCTCGGGCCGCGCACCGGCGTCTACACCGAGCCCGCGGTGCTGGAGCGGGCCGCGAACGAGTTCGCGGACCTGGAGAAGATGGTGGCCGCCGCCGAGGCGCTCTACGGCCCCTACCGCTGGGGGCGCTACGACCTGCTGGTGCTCCCGCCCTCCTTCCCCTTCGGGGGGATGGAGAACCCGCGCCTCACCTTCGCCACTCCCACCATCCTGGCGGGCGACCGCTCGCTGGTGTCGCTGGTGGCGCACGAGCTGGCGCACTCCTGGTCCGGCAACCTGGTGACCAACGCCACCTGGAGCGACTTCTGGCTGAACGAGGGCTTCACCACCTACTTCGAGAACCGCATCATGGAGGCGCTCTACGGCCCCGAGCGCGCCGCCATGCTGGCCAACCTGGGATGGCAGGAGCTGCAGGCGGCCATCGCGGACGTGGGCGGGCCCGGCCACGCGGACACGCGGCTGCACCTCGACCTGGCCGGGCGCGACCCGGACGCGGGGATGACGGGGATCGCCTACGAGAAGGGGGCCACCTTCCTGCGCACGCTGGAGGAGGCGGTGGGGCGCGAGCGGTGGGACGCCTACCTGCGCTCGTACTTCGACCGGCACGCCTTCCGGCCGATGACCACGGAGGAGTTCCTGGCGGACCTGCGCGCCAACCTGCTGCGCGGCGACGCGGAGCTGGAGCGCCGGCTGCGGCTGGAGGAGTGGGCGTACGGCACCGGGGTGCCGGAGAACGCGGTGGTACGCCGCTCCGACGCGTTCGCGCGGGTGGAGGCCGAGGCGCAGCGCTTCGCGGGGGGGACGCCGGCCGACCAGCTGCGCACGCAGGGGTGGACCACGCAGGAGTGGCAGCACTTCCTGGGTGCGCTCCCGGAGCGGCTGAGCGCGGCGCAGCTGGCGGACCTGGACCGTGCCTTCTCGCTGACGAAGCAGGGGAACAGCGAGATCCTGTTCGCCTGGCTGCAGATGGCGGTGCGCAACCGCTACGAGCCGGCCCTGCCGGCGCTGGAGGAGTTCCTCACCAGCCAGGGGCGGCGCAAGTTCGTACGTCCGCTCTTCACCTCGCTGATGGCGCAGGGCGAGTGGGGGCAGGCGCTGGCGAAGCGCATCTACGCCCGTGCGCGCCCCGGCTACCACCCGGTCACCTCCGGCTCGGTGGACGCGATCGTGAAGTAGACGCACGCAGTACGAAATAGAAGCCGGCCCCGGTGAGCTTCCGGGGCCGGTTTCGTTCTCACCCGGCACTGTCATTCCGAGCGGCGCCGCGTCACCGCGCTGTCCGCGCTGCGGAAGGCAGGCGGCGCCCGAGGAATCTACTCGACGCGTCCGGGACTTTCGGTGAAGCGTCGTCGCCTCAGGCGGCACCCGCGCAGCGACCGTTGCGTGAGCGTACCCACACTCCTGCGCCGCGGGACCGGCAATCCCATCCGCGGCATCCGTGAGGCTGCCGCACTCAATCTTCCGACCATTCCTTAAGCAGATCCTTCGACCCTGCCGTCTCTCGCGCAGTTGAGGCTTCGCGTGGCCGGGCCTCAGGATGACAATCGAACGGGATTTGAA
>DASUNK010000465.1:0-12348 GCA_036277195.1 Longimicrobiaceae bacterium
CCGCGCCGGCGCTCCCGCGCGCCGGCCGCCCATCACGCCCCGCCGAGCGCGGTCTGGATCTGCCGCGCCATGTTCAGGTGGTCCGCGATGGCCGGGCGCACCTGCTCCAGCAGCGCCCGCAGCTCGGCGTTCGTCGCCCCCGGGATCAGCGTGTTGTCGATGGCGTCGAGCACCGACTGGTGGTACTCCACCTCGTGGTCGATGTACGCCCGGTCGAACTCCGCGCCGCTCAGGTTCTGCAGGTTGGCCAGGTTCTGGTCGCCGCCCTGGCGCAGCTGCCGCGCCGTGGGGTTGTCCTCGGGGGTCACCCCCAGCCGCTGCACCAGCGCGGCCGCCTGCTGGTTGACGTTGGTGTGGTCCGTCACCATGCGCGCCCCGTAGTCCTTCACCTGCTGGTCGGTCCCCTTCTGGCGCGCCACCTCGCCGGCGGCGATGTCCACCTCGTTGGCCGCCACCACGATGGCCGCGATCTGCGGGTCCGTCACGCCGGGCGCGGCGGCCGCGGGGGGCGGTGCGGGCGCCGGGGCCACGGTGGCGCTGTCGTTCAGCGCGCTGTCCTCGTCCGCCTCGCGGGCGCAGGCGGGGAGCGCCAGGAGCGAGGCCGCGGCCACGGCGAGCAGGCGGCGCGGGAACACGGAATGGCGATGCATCGGGCTTCCTCCACACTGGATGGTTGCGATCGGCTCCGGGGCGCGCGGCCCCGGCAGCGCAAGGTACGGCCACCGCGCGGCGATCGGATGCATCGCCGCGCGCCGGAGACAAGCTACAGCCCAAATCATCTTTGTCAACAATTTTGTTGACTTGCTGGACGAAAGCGCTCATCTTATCGTGCGGAGGCCCACGGAGAGGAGGCGAAGCGATGGAGCCCAGGCGGTGGAGGGAGCGGCTGCTGGGGAGCACGCGGGGGCGGATCATCGCCCTGCTGCGGCGCTCGGAGCGCACGGTGAACGACCTGGCGGAAGAGCTGGGGCTCACCGACAACGCGGTGCGCGCGCACCTGGCGGGGCTGGAGCGCGACGGGCTGGCGGCGATGAGCGGGGTGCGGCGCGGCGGCGGCAAGCCCGCGCACCTGTACGCGCTGACCCCCGAGGCCGAGGGGCTCTTCCCCAAGGCGTACGGGCTGGTGCTGGCCGCGCTGCTGGACGTGCTGCGCGCGCGCCTCCCGGGCGAGGACCTCGACGCGCTGGTGCGCGAGGCGGGGCGCCGGCTCGGCGCCGCGCACCCGCCCGCCGGCGGGGGGGCGCGCGAGCGCGCGGAGGCCGCCGTGCACGTGCTGGCGGAGCTGGGCGGGGTGGCGGAGGCGCACCCCGAGGGCGGGGTGTGGGTGATCGAGGGGCTCGGCTGCCCCCTGCGCGACGCGGTGGGCGGGCACGCCGAGGTGTGCCGCCTGGCCGCCGCGCTCCTGGCCGAGGTGGTGGGGCAGCCGGTGCGCGAGTGCTGCGACCGGGGGCCCCTCCCCCGCTGCCGCTTCGAGGTGGCACACGTTTCAAGCCATTGACCGGCAGAGGGTTCGGGGATACGATTGAAGGGCACGGGGAGGCGCCCGCCGTCCCCGCCGCACCAGCCCGCCACCCCGCCCGCAGGACCCGCCGCGCCCTCTCCGCGCAGTCTCCCCGGGCCACTCGAAGGACCTTTCATGAGCACGCAGATCCCGCTCGACGCCTCGCCGCCCGTGGCCGGCACCCCGCGCGCCCGCCGCCGCCCCGCGGTGCAGCAGGCGCGGGACTTCCTGGCGGCGTGGGTCCCCTTCACCGACGCCTTCGGCGACCGCGCGCGGGCGGAGGTGCGCACGCGCATGCAGGACTTCCGCGCCCTGCAGTCGGTGGACGCGGCCACCCGCGAGGCGCTGGACGACCGCGTGGCCGCCCTGGAGCTGCGCCTGGCCCGGCTGCGGCTGCGCCGCCGCGCCACGCTGGTGCTGATCGGCGTCCTCAGCCTGCTGGCCTTCGGGGCGTACGCCTACCTGGTGGTGCCCGCCTACCTCATCACCCGCTTCGACAACGCGCTCACCCCCGGCGGCTTCGTGGCCGACCACCCGGTGATCGTGCTGGCGCTCTTCGCCGCGGCGCTGGGCGCCACGGCCGCCGGCCTGGTGACGGCGCACCGGCTGCTCACCCAGCGCTTCGGGAAGCGCGCCACCACCAAGCTCGAGGCGGCGGCGCTGGTGGTGGTCGGCGTCACCTGGCTGAGCAACGGCGTGCTGAACGCCTGGAGCATCTCGGCCCAGCCGGTGCTCTTCCTGGCGGCGCTCTACCTGTGCGGCACGGTGGTGTTCGTCTGCACCGCCGCGGCCACCTGGCTGGTGATCGCGCGCGCCAACCGGCTCTACCGCGCGCGGGCGGCGGCGCTCTGGCCGGACTCGGTGGTGATGCACGAGCTGCTGGCCGTGCTCTCGGCGCTGGAGCAGGGCGCGGAGGGGGACCGCTGGATGGACCTGGACGTGCGGCGCGAGCTGCTGCGCCGGCTGGAGAGCGCCGCCACCGCGGTGGAGCTCCACCTCCCCCGGCGCCTGTGGCACGACGACCCGGCGAGCGAGGGGTGGCTGCGGCAGGAGGCGGCCGGCATCGCCGCGGCGCTGCGTGACCTGAAGCGCGGGCTCTGCCTGCCGGACGCCAGCACGCACCCGGAGCTGGTGCGCCGCCTCTCGGGGGCGCTGGTGCACGCGGTGCGCGGCGAGTGGAACCGGCTGGAGCGGGCCGAGGTGCCGCCCCCCGCGGAGAAGCGGCGCCGCACCCGCGGCGAGATCGCCGTGCGCGTGCTGCTGGCGGTGGGGGCGTTGGCGGTGGTGGGGGGCATCCTCTGGCTGGACCGGGGGCGCTCCACCGAGGGGCTGATGAAGCTCGCCGGCGAGGTGGCGGGCGGCGTCTCGGGGCTGCTGATCCCCCTCATCGCGCCGCTGGCGGCCTACACGCTGCTGCGGGCGATCAACCCGTCGGCCATCGAGAGCCTCTCGGCCGTCAAGCAGTTCGCCGAGAAGAAGTAGGACTCAGCGTCCCTCGATCTCGGCGCGCAGGCGGAGCAGGGCGTCCTCGGCCGCCACCAGCTCGTTGCGCGCCTCGTTGAGCTGCTCCTGCTGCGTCTGCACGAAGCGGCGGTAGGGGGCGATGGACTCGTTCACCTTCTCGCTGCTCTCCTGGATGGCGGTGTGCACCTGCCGGGTGAGCCCCTCCTTCAGCCGCCGGCGCAGGTCCGCGATCTTCCGCGCGAAGTCCTCCTTGGCCTGGCGCCGCTTGTTGGGGATGACGTAGAGCCCCGTCACCGCGCTGGCGGTGATCAGCAGCACCCCCGTCACGTCCGCCAGCGTGCTGGTGAGCGCCGCCAGCAGCGCCCCGCCGATGATCCCCGCCCCGGAGAAGAGGGTGAGGTTCGAGGCGCCGCGCACCTCGTCGGCCAGCCGGCGCGCCTCGGCCTCGCGGTTGTAGGTGCTCACCACCTCGCGCGAGGTGCGGCCGATGGAGTCGAGCAGCGCCTGCCGGTTGTAGCTGAACCCGCCCCCCACCTCGCCGATCATCTCCTCGCGGTGGCGGCTGATCTTCCGCCGCTCGATGTAGTTCCCCAGGTCCTGCCAGAGCCGCAGGTTGCGCTCGACGATCCAGTCGATGACGCGCTGCACCTCGTCGTCGATCTGCCGCGGCGTGTCGCCCACCACCTCGCGCTCGAAGTCGCGGCGCACGTCCTCGCCCCGCATCAGCCGGCGGATGTTGCCGAAGCGGATGGTCTCGTCGAAGAAGTTCATCCCCCGCACTTCCATGTCGCTCAGCAGAGCGTCGAGCCGGGCGAGGCGCGGCTCGAAGTCGCGCAGCATCTCCTGGTGGTAGGCGGCCAGCTGGGTGTCGATGTTCTGCAGGGTGGCCACGTCTTCGGCCAGCGTCTTCAGCCGCTCGAACGCCGTCTCCTTGTAGCGTCCGGCGAGGCGGATCCCCACGTTGAGCGGGTTGAGGAGCTTGAGCCGCACGCGCTCCTGCTGGTCGAGCGTGTTGAGGAGGAAGTCGTCCACCGCCGCGAAGCCGCTCCGCTCCCAGAGCGCGGCGTCTTCGCTCTCGCGGGCCTGGAGCGCCTGCTTGGCCGAGACGGGGAAGACCACGGGGGCCTCGCCCAGCAGCGCCTCGCCGTTCTCGCTGACGAAGCGCAGCACCTGGTCGCGGTCGGCGGCGTTGTCGAGGATGTCGATCTTGTTGACGATCATCACGATCTTCTTCCCCCAGGCGCGGATCTGCTCCAGGAAGGCGCGCTCGCTCTCGGTGAAAGGACGGTCCGCCGAGGTGACGAACAGCACCAGGTCCGAGCGGGGGACGAAGTCGCGGGTGAGCTCCTCGTGCTCGCGGATGACGGCGTTGGTGCCGGGGGTGTCGACGATGTTGAGGTCGCGCAGCAGGGGCGCGGGGTGGGTGTGCTCCAGCAGGTACGCCTCCAGCATCTCCTCGCGCACCGTGTCGCCGTGGCGGAGGAGGTTGATGCGGTCGGTGGTGGGGGTGACGCCCTCGGGGAGGACGCGCTCGCCGAGGAGGGCGTTGATGAAGCTGGACTTGCCGGAGTTGAACTCGCCGGCGATGACGAGGAGGAAGAGCCCTTCGAGCTGCTCGCGGGCCTGGCGGAAGTGGCGCAGGTCGTCGGCGGAGATGTCGGGGCCGAAGCGCTCCAGGGCGGTGGCCAGGCGGTCGAGGAGGTCGCGCTCGCGGGCGCGGAGCTCGGCCTCGCGCTCGCCCAGGATGCGGTTGCGCCGCAGCAGCCTTCCGATCACCACGCCGGCCTCCCGTTCCCCGTGGGTTGTCGCGCTCCCGCCTGCAGAGTAGCGTGGAAGGGCGGCCCCGTGCAAACCCGGGGCCGGCCCCGCCTCCGGTGCTGAGGCTGCCCCGATCCGCCACGCTCGCTTTTTAAATTTCAGATGCTAAATTTAAAAAGCTCGGGAAGGAATGAAAGGGAGCTTTCAAAGCAGCCGGGGACGGTACGTTGATCCGCGGACCCCAAGGACAATTCCGGGTGCGGCGCACGGGTGGCGAGACGGTCCGCGCCTTCATCCCCAATCCGCTGCCGCCGGTACCGGAACTACGGCCAGATACCGAAACGACCGATCTGCTGGAGCGCGCGAACCGTGCCCTGGGCAGGGTCGACGGCCTGGCTACGCTGCTGCCGGATTACGCCCTCTTCCTCTATTTCTACATACGGAAGGAGGCCGTGCTCTCCTCCCAGATCGAGGGGACGCAATCCTCCATCTCCGAACTCCTCCTCTATGAGAACGAGGAGGCACCCGGCGTTCCGCTCGAAGACGTAAAGGAGGTCTCGCGCTACGTAGCTGCGCTCGAGTTCGGGGTGCAACGGGTGCGCGATGGCTTTCCCCTCTCGCTCCGGCTGATCCGGGCCGTCCACCGCGTGCTCCTGGCGGGGGGACGCGGGAGCGAGAAGGAACCCGGCGAGTTCCGGCGAAGCCAAAACTGGGTCGGCGGAACGAGACCGGGCAACGCACTCTACGCTCCACCGCCCGGCGACGAAGTGGTGGCCTGCATGGGAGCGCTCGAGAGGTTTCTCCACGACGAGCCGGCGCGCACCCCGACACTGCTGAAGGTGGCGCTCAGCCACGTGCAGTTCGAGACGATCCACCCCTTCCTCGACGGCAACGGTCGTGTCGGACGGCTGCTGATCACGCTGATCCTGTGCGCCGAGGGGGCGCTCTCCGAACCGCTACTTTATCTCAGCGTGTACCTCAAGCAACACCGGAGCACGTACTACGATCTCCTGCAGGCCGTTCGCATGGAGGGAGATTGGGAGGCGTGGCTGCGCTTTTTCCTCACCGGCGTCCAGGAAGCGGCTGAGCAGGCCGCGTCTACCGCGCAGCGGATCCTGGGACTTTTCGAGCGGGACCGGAAGAAGGTCGGAACCGTGGGCCGGGCAGGGAGCTCGCTGCTGCGCGTGCTCGACTACTTTCACACGAGCCCGCTCGCGAGCGCTTCCCGCATTGCTGGAACGCTACATCTTTCGGCACCGACCGTTGGGCAGGCGCTGCGGCGGTTGACCGAGCTCGGCGTCCTGCAGGAGGTTTCGGGACGACGTTGGGGCCGGCTGTTCGTGTACCGTGAATACCTCGACATTCTCAGCGAAGGCACCGACCCTCTCCGCTCACCATCACTCGCCCGCCTCCCATGATCGTCCGTCTCGCCTTCATCCTGCTCGCGCTCTGCTGCGCCCGCACGGCAACCGCCCAGGGGTGGACGGCGGTGGACGTGGGCGCCGGTCACACCTGCGCGCTCGACGCGGAGGGCCGCGCCTTCTGCTGGGGCAACAACCACCGCGGCGAGCTGGGCGCGCGCACCCCCGAGACGTGCGGCCACGCGCACCACCCCGGCCAGAACCCCTGCTACCCCTCCCCCAGCCGCACGCCGCTCGCCGTGCAGGGCGGGCTCCGCTTCGCCTCGGTCAGCGCCGGCGTGAACCGCACCTGCGGGCTGGACGCCGGCGGACGCGCCTTCTGCTGGGGAAAGGACATCGGGAGCCGGGATTCGGCGTGCGCCGGCGGCGACGTCTGCAGCTTCGCGCCGCTCCCCTGGGCGGCGGGGACCACCTTCCGCCAGCTGCGGGCGGCGGAGGACGCCATCTGCGGCGTGACCTCGGCCGGGGAGGGGCGCTGCTGGCGGCGCGTCTGGAATCGCCCGGGCCTATGGGTGAAGGAGGTGATCTTCCCCGGCGAGCGGCTGGCGTGGCTGGACCGCTACGCCGACTGGATGAACACGGAGGATCACGTCACCTGCGCCGCCACCGAGGACGGCCGCGCCTTCTGCCAGGGCCCCAACGACTTCGCGCAGCTCGGCGCCGGCGACACCGTGACGCACCGCGGGCCGGTGCCCGTGGCCGGCGGCGGGCGCTATTCCCAGGTGCGGCCGTGGGCGATGTCGGCGTGCGGCCTGACGGTGGAGGGCGAGGCGCGCTGCTGGGGCGCCGCCGAGCCGCGCGAGCGCTGGCCGGAAGGCTCCCCCTCGCGGCCGGAGTTCTTCGACTGCGGATACAGCGCGTGGTGCAGCACCCCGCGCCCGGTGGCGGCGGGGCTGCGCTTCCGCGCGCTCACCCACACGCGCGACCGCTTCTGCGGGGTCACCCGGGAAGGCGAGGCGCGCTGCTGGACGTGGGACGGCGACGCCCGCCCGGTGGCGCCGGGTCTCCGCTTCCAGGCGCTCGACGCGAGCGAGACGCACGCCTGCGGGCTGACGGCGGGCGGCGAGGTCTGGTGCTGGGGCCAGGGCGTGGACGAGGCGGGCGACGTGAACCGCCGGGTGCGCGCGCCCGCCCCGCCTACGGCGTCCCGCCCGTCACCTCCCTGAGCCGGGCGGCCGTCTCGGGAGTGAGCGCCGGAGTCACCCGCAGGCTCTGCGCCCGCTGGAAGGCCTTGAGCGCGGGGAGCACCTCTTCGTCCAGCGCGCAGAACTGCTCCTGCGTGGGCGTGCCGTGCCCCGCCTTCGCCAGCAGGTTGCGCAGCAGGCAGACGTGCGGCCCCGACGGCGCCGCCACCGGCTGCGAGCCGAGCGGGAGGAAGTGGTCCGCCGGGTGGAAGAGCGCCATCCATACGTTGTAGACGCGCTCCAGCTCCAGGATCGGCTCCACGTGGTCCTCCACGTGCAGGTCCGCGTAGACGTCGTCGCGGCCGCCGTAGCCGCCGCCCCGCTTCACGATCAGCAGCCCCGCCCCCTGGCGGCCGCGACGGTCGCCGCCCGCCGCCTGCCCCGCCTTCAGCGCCGCCAGCAGCCGCTCGCCGAAGGGACGCCCCGCGCGCTCGGCCTGCTCGAAGGCGCTCGCCATCGAGTCCACCACCACCTGGCCGGCCAGGATGTTCCCCTGCACGCTGTAGTGCGCGCCGGTGCGGTGCCCGGCCCACGCCTGCGCGCTGTCGCCGGTGAAGGCGGCGGTGCGGCAGGCACGGTCGACGACGGCGAACTGGCGGCGGGCGCTGCCGGGATCCGAGGCCACCAGTGCGGCGCGCACTTCCTCGGGCGTCTTCCCCTGGCGCAGCAGCTCCAGCCCCTGGCGCTTGAAGGCCACGTTCGCCGCCGCCTGGCTGGCGACGGCCCCCACCTCGGCCTCCGCGGCGGGGACGATGGACCCCGCCCCCACCACGCGCGACTGCACGGCCACGCCCAGGAACCCGCCCGCCGAATCGCAGGCCACGATGCTGAAGGTGGAGAGCTCCGGCGCCTGCTGCGCGGCGGCCGGCGCGGCGGAAAGCGCCACCAGGGCGAGGACGGCTCGCAGGCGAAGGGTCATGGCAGTGCGGCGAGATCGGGGAGATAGGGAACCGTTTCGACGGCAGGTAACGCCCGGCGCGCACGCGGGCAAGGCGCACCAGAATGGGCGCGAGCCCCCTCCACCGCACCGGAATGGTGCAGCACGGTGGACACCCGTTCCCGGTGCGCGGCGTGGCGTAACAGATTGGACGACAGCGGGATAAGCTGCCACCAGGCGCCTGCTGCATTTCAGGCACCGGGCATGCCGCGTCCCGGACGTCTGCCGGAGCGCCGCTCCGGCAGTCTCCCTCCGTCCACTCGCTCAAGGAGAACGCCAGATGAGTCGGAGCAGAACCCTTCTTCTCCCCCTGCTGGTGGGCGCGGCCGCGCTCGCCGCGTGCGCCGACGATCCGTCCGCGCCGCAGGCCGCGCGCACCGTGCGGGAGCCGTCGCTGCAGGTGAGCGCCCCTGACCCGCGGGAGCTGGCGAGCCGCATCCCGGCCTTCGGCGGGTACTACCTCGACCGCGGCATTCCGACAGTGTGGGTGACGGAGCAGGAGTCCGCCGACGAGGCGGTGTCGGCGCTGGAAGGGTTCGCGCGCTCCCGCGGGGTCGCCCGCGGCGCCATCCGCGTGCGGCTGGGCGGGCACAGCTACACGGAGCTGGCGGACTGGTTCGACCGGGCGACGCCGGTGCTGGCGCTGGACGGCGTGATCTCCACCGACCTCGACGAGGCCGAGAACACGGTCACCATCGGCGTGGACAACCCGGGCCGCGTGCGCGCGGTGACGAACCTGCTGCGCGGGCTGGGCATCCCCGAGGGCGTCGTCCGCATCCGGCAGGCGGACCCGATCTACACCACCGCCTCCCTGCGCGACCAGGTGCGGCCGGTGACCGGCGGACTGCAGATCAACTACGGCAACTACGTCTGCACGCTGGGCTTCAACGCGCTGCACAGCCAGGGCGCCTCGTACATCACCAACTCGCACTGCACCGGCCGGCAGGGCGGCGTGCAGGGTACCGTCCACTACCAGTCGCTGGCCAGCCAGGCGGGGAGCCGCATCGGCGTCGAGGTGGCGGACCCGGTCTACGCGACGGGTGGCAGCTGCCCGAAGGGGAAGACCTGCCGGTTCAGCGACTCGTCGCGCGGGCTGTACGACGCCGGCGTGCTCTTCTCGCTCGGCCGCGTCGCCCGCACCACCAGCTCGGGGAACCTGACGGGCTCGCTCACCATCGACGCGTCGAACCCCTTCCTCACCATCACCGGCAAGGGCAGCCCGCCCGTCGTCGGACAGTCGGTGAGCAAGGTCGGCCGCACCTCGGGGTGGACGACGGGGAACGTCACCAACACCTGCGTGAACACCTCCGTCCAGGGGAGCAAGGTCATGCTCTACTGCCAGACGTTCGTGGCCGCCGGGGTGCTGGGCGGCGACAGCGGCTCGCCGGTGTTCACCGGGAGCGGCAACGTGTCGCTGGTAGGCATCCTGTGGGGCGGCAACAGCGCCGGGAACTCCTTCGTCATGTCGCCGATCGGGCAGGTCGAGCAGGAGCTCGGGTCGCTGACCGTCAACTGACGTAAGGCTCACACGGAGGACACGGAGGTCACGGAGTGCTGCTCCGTGACCTCCGTGTCCTCCGTGTGATACCCTCTCTTTTCAGCCGAATGGACTTCCGCCCTCTCCTGCTGGTGCTGCTGGCGGCATGCTCCGCGCCCGCGCCACCCTCCGCCCAGGCCGACGCCGTGGACTCCGCCGCCGCTCCCGACACCGGGCTCGCCTTCCGGGCGCAGGTGCCCGCGCAGGCGCGCGCCGGCGAGCCCGTGCCCATCAAGCTGCGCCTCACCAACACCGGCGCCGCGCCGCGCGAGGTGTACCTCACCGGCCGCACCGTGACCTTCGACGTGGTGGTGGAGCGCGCCGGCGGCGAGGTGGTGTGGCGGCGGCTGGAGGGAGAGACGGTGCAGTCGATCCTGCAGGTGCGCACCCTGGCGCCCGGCGAGTCGCTGGAGTTCGACGCCAGCTGGGACCAGCGCACGAACGCCGGCGAGCCCGTGCCCCCCGGCGACTACGTGGTCCGCGGCATCCTCCCCACCGACGACGCGCGGCTGCGGACGCCCGACGCGCCGCTGCGCATCGTCCCCGGCTAGCGCGCCATCCCCACGCTCACCAGCACGCCCCACCCGGGGCTGAAGGCGGTGAAGCCCTTCACCGCCTCCGCGCGCACCCAGCGGCGCTCCCCCGCGCGGAACCCCATCCGCACCTCGCCCAGCGACTCGTTGCCGCGGAGCTCGGCGTGGCCGCTCCCCACCTGCTGCCCCGTCACCGTCAGCGACGGCACGATCCCCGTCGCCCCCAGGTACTCCGCGCGGAGGATGTAGAGCAGCAGGTCGTCCTGTTCGAAGGCGGCCTGGCGCGTGCCGTTGATGGCGACGCCGGTCTCCGCCGCCAGCGCCACGGCGCCGCGCCGCAGCCGGGCGCCCACCAGCGCGAAGAAGTCGGTGGCGTCGCGGTCCAGCCCCACCCGGTCGTCGGTGGTGGGGAGGCGCGTGCCGAAGCGGAGGATGCCGGCGAGCGGCCAGCGCTCCGGCGTCAGCCGCACCGCCGTGGCCACGCGGTAGTCGCCCGAGTCCGCCCGGTCCGGGCCGCCCTCGGTGACGGTGGGCTCCGGCGCCGCGAAGCGCCGCTCGTCGTCGAAGAGGCGGCGCACCGTCCCCGCGGCCTCGAGCACCACCCGCCCCGTGCGCCAGTGCGCGCGGAAGCTCCCCGCCTCCACCAGCGTCCCCTCCGTCCCCGCCAGCGAGGCGCGCTGGCCGCGCAGCCACCCGCCCCCCGCCTCGGCCGAGACGGTGAGCGGAGCGTCCAGCAGCCGCCACTCGAACGGGTCCAGCGGCCGCAGCTGGGCGGACGCGGCGGCGGGCACCACCAGCAGCGCGGCGGCGAGCGCGTATCTCATCCCACCCACCGGGCCAGGTTGGGGAGCACCTGCATGGCGCGGGTCAGCACCTCTTCGGGATAGCCGAGGGCGCGCTTGAGGGCCACGTCGCGCTGCAGCGGGTTGCGCTCGCGCTCCAGCGACCGCACCCGGCGCAGCCCCAGCCGGCGCGCGTAGTAGAAGGCGTTGGTGGGCACGGGGAAGTCACTGCCGTGCAGCGTGCGCGCGGCGATCTGCGCGTCGTCCGCGAAGCGCGGCAGGTGCGGGAAGCGCGCGGGGTTGGCCATCCCCGAGTTGTCCACCCAGAGGTGCGGGAACTCTTCCAGCCACTCGCGCAGCAGGGGGATCTGGTCCTCGTCGCGCGCGTAGAGCACCGGCGCCGCCGTGTGGGCCACGATCACCGGCACCCCCTCGCGCAGCGGGAGGAGCAGCCGGCGCAGGTCCTTCAGCCGCGGGTCCACCTCGGCGAAGGTCTTCTCGCTCCCCCCCGCGTGCACCAGCAGGGGGAGCCCCGCCTCCGCCAGCCGGCGGTAGAAGGGAAGGTGGCGGCGGTCCGCCGCGTCGATCCCCTGCACCGCCGGGAGCCACTTGAGGAGCGCGGCGCCGCCCTCCACCGCCTCGTCCAGCGCCTCCAGCGCGTCGCGCCGGTGCGGGTTCACCGAGGGGCCGGGGATGAGCTCGCGGTGGCGGCGGCACACCTCCAGCACCCAGGCGGTGGGGACCACCATCTGCGAGCGCTCGCGGTCCAGCCGCCCGTCCGGGCCGTACACCCCGTCGAAGCCCAGCGCCACCGCGTGGTCCAGCTCGCTCCCGCGCACCCGGCGCGCGAGGAGCGCCGCCCAGTCCGCGTCGGGCGAGCTCTCCGCGTGGTCGGGGTCGATGCCGTGCAGCCACTGCAGGGCGCGGATGATATAGCGCCGCCGGAAGCGCGGCGACGTCCAGCACCCGGACTCGCCGTCGCCGAGCCCCGCCAGGTGGGCGTGGACGTCGAGCTTCAGCGCGCGCGGCATCGGACCCAGTCGCGCACGCGTTCCGCCGTCTCCGGGGCGATCGCCGTGCCGAAGTGGGTGAGCCCGGGGAGGAGCGCCAGCTCCGCGCCGGGAATGGCCCGCGCCAGCCGCTCGGCGTTCTCCGGGGGCACCAGCCGGTCGCCGCTCCCGTGCACCAGCAGCACCGGGCGCCGGATCTCCGCCGCCGTGCGCTCCAGCGC
>DASUNK010000466.1:0-2015 GCA_036277195.1 Longimicrobiaceae bacterium
CGCGGCGGAGCGGAGCGCCGGGTGCCGGTCGGCCACGGCCTGCCAGGCGGCGGCGAACGCCTCCGGTCTCACCTCCCCCTCCAGCTCCATCACCACCTGCTCGGCGTAGGCGCCCGAGCCCGGCCGGTCCAGCGCGTGGAAGAGCATCCCCTGCTGCAGCGGGGTCAGCGGGTAGAGGTCCTCGATCTCCCGCCGCGCCCGCGCCCCCTCCCCGGCGCCGGCCGCGGCCAGCAGCCGGGGCACCAGGGCGTCCAGCGCGGCCTGCCCCACCCCCGCCAGGGGAAAGTCCGACGGGGTGAAGCCCCCCGCCCCCGCCTCGCGGCAGTGCGCCACCAGCGCGCGCAGGCACCCGGCGTAGGCCTCCGCCAGCGGCCGCACCGTCTCCGCGCGGAACCCGGCGCTCCCGTAGAAGACGGCGATACGCAGCCGCCCCCCGCGCACCACGCCCTCCACCTCCAGCCGGTGCGGCCGCGGCGTCTCCGGCGGGCGCATGCCGCCGACCGCGAGCCCGGACGAGGACAGGAGGCCGCCGGAGGCGGCGTCGCCATCCATCCGGCCCAGGTAGTTGAAGCCCACCTCGGCGTGCGGGCGCGCGGCCAGCGCTTCGGAGACCGCGGGGTCGCCCAGCCAGCGCAGCAGCCCGTAGCCGAACCCCCGGCGGGGCACGGCGCGGAGCGTCTCCTTCACCCGCTTGAGCCGCTCCCCCGGCCCGCCGTCCGCCCTCAGCAGCACGGGGTACTGGGTGGTGAACCACCCCACCGTGCGCGAGACGTCCAGGTCGTCGAAGAGCGGCTCGCGGCCGTGCCCCTCCACCTCCACCAGCAGCGAGCCGCGGCCCGTCCACGCGGCGTACGCCCCGGCCAGCGCGGAGAGCAGGGCGTCGTTCACCTGCGTGCCGTAGGCGGCCGGCACCTCCTCCAGCAGCGCGCGCGTCTCCTCCTCGTCCAGCTCCACGACGTGCGCGGCGGTGCCCGCCTCGGGGTCGGCGGCGTCCGGATGGTCGGCGGGGAGCGGCTCGACGGCCGCGGGGAGGGCGGCCAGCCACCACTCCGCCTCCGCCCGCAGCTCCGGCGAGCGGGCGTGGCCGTCCAGGCGGCGCGCCCAGTCGCGGAAGGAGGTGGTCTTGGGCGGGAGCTGGACGACCTCGCCGGCGGCGAGCCGGCGGTACGCCGTCTCCAGGTCCTCCGCCAGCAGGGGGAGCGACACCGCGTCCACCACCAGGTGGTGCACCGCCAGCAGCACCCGCTGCGGCCGTCCGGGCCCCGCGTCGAAGAGGGCGATGCGGACGAGCGGCCCGGCGGAGAGGTCGAGCCCCGCGTGCACCCGCGCGGCGTGCTCCCGCAGCGCCGCCTCCAGCTCCGCGTCGGCGACGGCGGAGAGGTCCACGCGCTCCACGGCCGGGCCGGCGCCGGGGGCGTCCGTCCACGCGCGCCACCCGTCCTCCCCCCGCTCGAAGCGGGTGCGGAGCGCGTCGTGGTGGGCCGCCAGCGCCCCGGCCGCGCGGGCGAGGAGGCCGGCGTCGAGCGGGGTGGCCGCGTCCAGCAGCAGCCCCATGTTCCAGTGGCTCGGGGTGGGGAGGTCGCGCGCGAAGAACCAGCGCTGCAGCGGGGTGAGCGGCGCCTCGCCGGTCACGGCGCCCTGCCCGGCCAGGACGCCGCCCGCCGCGGACGACGACCCGGCCGCGGCCGCCAGCTCCGCGACCGTCTGGTGCAGGAACACCTGGCGGGGGGTGATGCGGATCCCCGCCTGCGCCGCGCGCACGATCACCTGGATGGAGAGGATGGAATCTCCCCCCAGCTCGAAGAAGTTGTCGTGCACCCCCACGCGCTCGCGCCGGAGCACCGCGGCCCAGATGTGGGCGAGCGCCTCCTCCACCGGGCCGCTCGGCGCCGCGGAGGCCGACGCCGCCGGGGCCGGGGCCTCGGGCGCGGGGAGGGCCCGGCGGTCCACCTTCCCGCTCGGCGTCAGCGGGAGCGCGTCGAGCGCCACGAAGGCGGCGGGGACCATGTAGTCGG
>DASUNK010000467.1:0-2610 GCA_036277195.1 Longimicrobiaceae bacterium
TTGTTCACGTACAGCTCCAGCCGCAGGTCGCGGTCGTCCTGGAGCTCCAGCACGTGGTGCTCCGGGTTCACCACCTCCACCGAGGGGTGGGTGGTGATGCCGCGGGCGGTGACGGGGCCCGCGCGGTTGGCGCGCAGCTCCAGCACCGCCTCCTCGGCGTCGTCGTCCATCTTCAGGACGAGCGCCTTGAGGTTGCGGATCACCTGGTGCACGTCCTCCACCACGCCGGGGATGGTCTGGTGCTCGTGGAGCACCCCGTCGGCGCGGAACGCCCACACGGCGGCGCCGCGCAGGCTCGAGAGGAGGATCCGGCGCATGGTGTTGCCGAGCGTGTGGCCGAAGCCGCGCTCCAGGGGCCGGAGCACGATCTGTCCGGGCCGGGGAAGCTCCGGCAGGTTCGGCATCTGCAGTCCGGCGATATCGAGATCCACTCTGTTCCTCCCGGCTATGGACTGGAAGCGGAAACAGGACCCCGGCGGCGAAGCGTGCTCGCACGCGTCGCCGCCCGGGTCCCGTCCGCGGGATTACTTGCTGTAGAGCTCGACGATGAGCTGCTCCTGCACCGCCAGCGGGATGTCCGCGCGGGTCGGACGGCTCACCATCCGGCCGGTGCGGCTCCCCTCGTCCACGGCCAGCCAGGCCACCGTGTTGGGGCGCGTCTTGGCGGCCAGCGAGGCCGCCACCGGCAGGATGTCCTTGCTCTTGGGCGCCACGCGGACCTCGTCGCCCGGCTGCACCTGGTAGCTGGGGACGTCGACGGTGCGTCCGTTCACCTGCACGTGGCGGTGGCGGATGAGCTGGCGGGCCTCCTTGCGGGAGGAGCCGAAGCCCATGCGGTACACCACGTTGTCCAGGCGGCTCTCCAGCGCCACCAGCAGGTTCTCGCCCGTCACGCCGCCCTGGTGCGCGGCCTTCTCGAAGAGGTTGCGGAAGGGCTTCTCCGCCACGCCGTAGATGCGCTTCACCTTCTGCTTCTCGCGCAGCTGGTGGGCGTACTCCGACGCCTTGCGGCGGCGGCCGCCGCCGCTCTGGCCGTGCTGGCCGGGGGCGTACGGACGGCGCTCCACCGGGCATTTCTCGGTGAAGCACTTGGTGCCCTTCAGGAACAGCTTCTGCCCCTCGCGGCGGCAGAGCTTGCAGACCGGACCGGTATAACGGGCCATCGACCGTACTCTCCTTGCGTCTGGTTCTTTCGGCTTCGTCCCCCCGACGGTCGCGAGGGTTTACGCCTGAAACTTCTTAGTCCTGAGTCCCAAGTCCTAAGTCCTGAACAGCTCTTTTGTACTTAGGACTCAGGACTTAGGACTGCCGTTACTTACACGCGGCGCTTCTTCGGCGGCCGGCAGCCGTTGTGCGGGATCGGCGTCACGTCGCGGATGGAGCGGATCTGCAGCCCGCTCGCCGCCAGCGCCTGGATGGCGGACTCGCGCCCCGAGCCGGGGCCCTGCACCCGCACGTGCACCCGCTTCACCCCCAGGTTGAGCGCCTCGCGCGCCGCCTGCTCGGCGGCCACGGTAGCGGCGAAGGGGGTGCTCTTCTTGGAGCCCTTGAACCCCGCCTTGCCGGCGCTCCCCCACACCACGGCGTTGCCCGCCATGTCGGAGATGTTGACGATGGTGTTGTTGAAGGTCGCCTTGATGTGGGCGACCCCCTCGCTCTCGACGTGGCGCTTGGTCTTGGGGCGCCCCGCCGCCTTCGGCTTCGCCATGGTGCTGCGTCCTTTGCTGGTGCGCGGCCTACCGCGCGTCCGGTCCTGCTCCCCGCCGGCCCTTCCGGCGGAGTGGTCATCGGCGGCGCCGGGAGGCGCCGCCGACCAGTTACTTCTTCCCGGGCTTCTTCTTGCCGGCGATGGCGCGGCGCGGGCCCTTCTTGGTGCGGGCGTTGGTGTGCGTCCGCTGCCCCCGCACCGGGAGCCCGCGGCGGTGGCGCAGCCCGCGGTACGAGCCGATGTCCATCAGCCGCTTGATGTTGCGCGCGATCTCCGCGCGCAGCACGCCCTCGACGCGGAAGCTGGCGTCGATGACGCGGCGCAACTTGTTGATGTCGTCGTCGGTCAGCTGGTGGACGCGCTCGTTCGGGTCGACCCCCGCGTCCGCGAGGATCTTCCGGGCCGTGGCGCGGCCGATGCCGTAGATGTAGGTGAGGCCGATCTCGATCCGCTTCTCGCGCGGAAGATCGACGCCGGCGATACGGGCCATCGTCTACACTCCTCGGGGGTTATCCCTGCCGCTGCTTGTGGCGCGGGTTCTTCTTGCAGATGATGCGCACAATCCCGCGCCGCTTGATCACCTTGCAGTGCTCGCAGATCGGCTTGACGCTCGCGCGGACCTTCATGGCTGCCTCGCTCAGGTCGTTGAAAACAGAAGCCTGGAAACTTAACGGCGGGGCCTGCTCCGCGCAACCCCGCGCCGGCGTTTTCCGGGACGCCTACGCCCGCCGCACCGGGTCCTCGGTGAGCACCAGCGGCCCCTCGGCGGTGAGCGCCACGGTGTGCTCGAAGTGGGCGCTGACCGTGCGGTCGGCGGTCACCACCGTCCAGCGGTCGGGGAGGGTGCGCACGCCGGCGCCGCCGGCGTTGAACATCGGCTCGATGGCCAGCACCATCCCCTC
>DASUNK010000468.1:0-2313 GCA_036277195.1 Longimicrobiaceae bacterium
AGCCCAGCGTCACCAGCGTGCCGCCCGCCTCCAGGAAGTCGCGCAGCGCCGCCAGCCCCTCGAAGCGCATCCCCCCGGTCATGTCGCTGGTGGAGTCCGGCCACCCCAGCGAGGGGAAGGAGTCGCTGCGCACGTACGCCAGCGGGCTGAAGCGCGGGTCCACCCCGCCGAAGATGGTGCGCCCCGCGGCGCGCGAGCCCTGCGAGGGGAAGAGGATGACGTCGAAGCGCTCGCGCAGCCCGCCCGCGCGCAGCCGGTCCTCGGCCAGGTAGGTGTACGGGAGGCCGATGCGGTCCAGCGCGTAGCGCGTCCACCCCTCGTCCTGGGTGTTGCGCCAGCTGTGCAGCACCGCCACGCGCGGCAGGTCCAGCTCGTGGCGCGCCGCGCCGCGCAGCGCCGCCTCGCCCACCCCCACCGCCTCCACCCCGAAGTCGCGCGCCCACCCGGCCACGCGCGGCGCCCCCGCCCCGGCGGGGATCACCCAGGTCCCCGCCGGCCAGGTGCGCCCGCCGGCCACCAGCGAGTCCTCCAGCGCCTCCACCCGCACGTCGCGCAGCGCCAGCCGCGCGGCCAGCGAGTGCGCCGAGCCGGCCGGGTCCACCAGGTACCAGGCCCCGCCCCCGCGCGCCCCGCCCGCGATGGCGACGGAGTCGCGCACCGGCTCCATCGCCAGGCGCCGCACGGCCGAGTCCTCCACCGCCCGGGCCTCCACGTTGAACATCAGCGGATAGGTCCAGGCCACGTCGTCGTACGGGGTGGGCGCGTCCGCGGGGAAGCGCTGCACCTCGAAGAGCGTCTGCACGAAGCCGCGGTAGGGCTGGTCCATCCGCACCAGGTAGTCGCCGCGGCGCACCCGCACGCCGCCGTACTCCGCCTCGGCCGCGGCGCGGTGCACCTCGATCCCCTGGCGCCGGAGCAGGTTCAGCATGTACGCGGCGTCGGCGCGGCGCGGCTGCCCCGCCGGCACCACCCAGGCGAAGGGCTTCTCGGTGCGGCCGCGGCGCACGGCGTTGCTCGCCTTGGTCCAGTACTGCTCCAGCACCCGCCGGCGGTTCTGCGCCGTCAGGTAGAGCGCGTGGAGCACCCCCGTCTGCATGTAGTTGGTGTTGTTGCGCAGCGACCACATCGTCTCGCGCCGCGGCGGGTTGGGCCGGTACCACTCCACCGAGGTCTGCGCCCCCACCGTGCGCTTCATGGTGTTGGGATTGGAGCTGCCGAAGGTCTCGTAGAAGCGCCCCACCGCGTTGCGCGTGTTGGTCACCCAGAGCAGGTAGCCGGGATACCACCCGTCGTAGAAGCCGTGCGTCCACACGCCGGGCATCCCCAGCGCGGTGAGCGCGGTGACCTCGAAGTTGGCCAGCCACTGCCACTCCGAGACGGTGATCGCGTCGATGGAGGGGTTGTACGGCCCCGTCCCGGTGGAGGTGTAGAGGTAGGGGACGGACTCGTGCAGGTCGTGCCCCACCGGGTACTTCCACTCCAGGAAGAGCCCCACCAGCTCCTGCGTCAGGCGGGCGGAGAGCTGCAGCCCGTCGCGGTTGTTGTCGTGGAAGATGTACTTCCCCCAGTACGGCGGGCCGATGCGGTCGTCCTCGTCGAAGGTGCCGCGGCCATGCTTGCGCAGCCAGTCCACCACCCGGTTGCGCCCGTCGGGCTCGGCCACGGGGACGATGAACACCACCACGCTGTCGCGGATGGTGCGCAGCATCGGGTCGTCGGAGACGGCCAGGCGGTAGGCCAGCTCCATCACCATCTCCGGCGGCCCCGTCTCGGGGGAGTGCAGCCCGGCGTAGAGGGCGTAGACCACGGGGAGCTCGCCGATGAGGCGCTGCGCCTCGGCGGCGTCGGTGCCGCGCGGGTCGGCCAGGCGGGCCAGGCCGCGCTTGATCTCGTCGAGCCGGGCCAGGTTGCGCTCCGAGCCCACCTGCGCCAGCGCCAGCCGGTTCCCCTCCTCCGTCTCGCCCAGCCGCTGGAAGCGCACCCGCGGCGACGAGGCGGCCAGCGCCTCGAAGTAGCCGTAGATCTCGTCCACGCGGTGCAGCACCCCGGGCTGCCCCACCGGCTGGCCGAAGTGCCGGGTGGGCGAGACCACGGTGGCGCTGGCGGGGAGCCAGTCCACCAAAGGGTTGGTGTACTCGGGCATGGTGGTCCACGAGCGGATGAGGCGGGTGCTCGTGGTGTCCACCGCCTCGCCCCACGCCGTGGTGGCGGGGATCGGCGTGCCCTGCCACCAGTCGAAGGTCTGCGGCACGGTGGCGCGCCCGTTCTGCGCGGCGAGCGCGCAGGGGAGGAGCAGGGCGGCCGTGAGGACGG
>DASUNK010000469.1:0-2974 GCA_036277195.1 Longimicrobiaceae bacterium
ATCTGCTGCCCGCCCACCTGGCAGCGCACCTGCGGCAACACCTGCTGGTGCTGACGCCCCCGGCGGCCGGCGCGCGGAGGGTGCGCCGCCGGCCGCCGCAGGTTATCTTTCCGCAAGCTGGCCGTAAAGGGAAGCCGCGCCTGCGTCCGCGCGCCGAACCGGCGCGCCGGCTGCGGGTATCAGCGCGTCCGGCCCTGACGCGCACCACCCAGACGAGACACGTTCGCGAGCCGTCCACGGCTCCGGAGCAGGAATAGATGCCGCCTCCAGCCCCCGCGGAGATCCCGCCCCTCCGGGAAGCGTTCCAGCAGTTCATGCGGCTGCTGCGCCTCATCCGCCCCTACTGGTCGCCCCTGATGAAGGGGATGATGCTGGGGATGGTGCTGGGCGTGTTCGGCATGGTGACACCCTACATCTCCAAGCTGCTGATCGACGAGGTGTACCCCACCCGCAACGTGACGCTCATGCACGTGCTGGTGGCGGGGGTCCTGGGCATCAGCGTGGCCTCGGCGGTGATGGCCGCCATCCGCGGCTACTTCACCACCTACACCACCTCGCACCTCAGCAACTCCACCAGCCTCCTCTTCTTCAACCACCTGCAGCACCTCAAGGTGCGCTTCTTCGACGAGCACCGGGTGGGCGAGGTGATGAGCCGCTTCGGCGACGTGCGCAACTCGCTCAACAGCGTGTCGCGCGTCTTCGAGACCATCTTCCTCAACGGGGCGTACCTGGTGCTGGTGCCGCCCTTCCTCTTCCTGCTGCAGTGGAAGCTGGCCATCGTCTCGCTCATCACCATCCCGCTGACGTTGGCCATCACCACCATGTCCGCGCGGGTGCTGCGCCGCTACTGGAAGCGGACCGCCGAGGCGTACGCGGACCTGGGCGCCTTCCAGGTGGAGGTGCTGAGCCACATCCGCACCCTCAAGGCGATGGCGCTGGAGCACCAGGTGTACGACAAGGCCAACGGCCAGATCCAGACGGCGCTGCAGGTGGCGCTCAAGGCCGGCGGCTACGGGCAGATTTTCGGCACCCTCAACGCCGTGGTGCGCGCGCTGGGCACGGCCGTCTTCACCTGGTACGCCTGGACGCTCATCCTGGCGGGGGAGATGACCATCGGCGACTACATCGCCTTCACCGCGTACGTGGGGTACCTGTACAACCCGCTGGCGCAGATCACCAACCTCTTCGCCGAGTTCCAGCAGTCGGCCGTGAGCCTGGGGCGCATGTTCGAGTACCTCGACGCGCCCACCGAGCAGGACCCCGCGGTCGCCTACACCGCCCCGCCCCCCGTGCGCCACGTGGTGGAGGGCGACGTGCACATGCGCGACGTGTGCTTCGGCTACCTCCACGACAAGGAGGTGCTGCACGACGTGAACATCCACTTCCCGCGCGGCACCATCACCTCCGTGGTGGGTCCCAGCGGGGCGGGGAAGAGCTCGCTGCTGCGCCTCATCACCCGCATGGAGGAGCCCAACTCGGGGCAGGTGTTCGTGGACGGCACGCCGATCGCCGCCATCTCCATCCCCGACCTGCGCCGCCAGGTGTCGGTGGTGTGGCAGGAGTTCAGCCTGATGCAGGGGACGATCTGGGAGAACCTGACGCTGGGCGCCACCGATCCCTCGCGCGCCCGGGTGGACGACGCGGTGCGGATCTGCCGGCTGGACTCGCTGATCGAGGAGCTCCCGGAGGGGTACCAGACCAACGTGGCCGAGTGGGGCGCCACTCTCTCAGGGGGGCAGCGGCAGCGGCTGGCGCTCGCGCGGGCGCTTATCCACGACACCCCCGTGCTCCTGCTGGACGAGGCCACCTCGAACATCGACATGCAGACGGAGGCGGAGATCCTGCGCGACCTCTTCGGCCGGGTGGAGGGGAAGACGGTGATCTTCGTGACGCACCGGGTGCAGACGGCGGCGCTGGCCGACCAGATCGTGGTGGTGGAGGCGGGGCGCGTGGTGGGGGTGGGGACGCACACCGACCTGCTGCGCGACAACGAGACCTACCGGCTGCTGCAGGGCGGCGGCGGGCCGATCGAGGACGTGCGCCGGCTGCGCGCCGTGCCGCAGACGAACTAGAGGAGAAGCGTGGAAGGTTCTGCCGCCGAGAAGCGGGTGCTGCCGCTGCGCCTGCCGGAGCTGGGGAACGAGGGACACCCCGGGGCCGGCTTCGTGCGCCGCGCCGTCACCTGGACGCTGGGGATCCTGGCGGCGCTGGTGGTGCTGGCGCTGCTGGTGTCGTCCACCGTCAGCATGGACGTCACCGTCAAGGCCGCGGGGGTGATGGAGCCCGTGCGGCTCTACCCGGTGCGCGCGCAGGAGACGGGCGCCATCCGCGAGGTGCTGGTGGAGACGGGCGACACCGTCCGGGCGGGCGAGGTGGTCATCCGGCTCGACCCGCTGCAGCTGGAGACGGAGCTGGCCCGGCTGGAGGCGCAGCACCGGGCGGCCGGCATCGACCGGCAGCGCTCCGTCACCGCCACGCCGATCGACGCGCGCGAGCAGCGCGACCGGCTGGCGCAGGCCCAGTCGCGGCTGGCGAACGCCCGGGCCACCCTGCTGCAGCGGATGGTGGAGCACGACGTGGGCACCAACGTGGACTCGCTGCTGGCCGCCCACCGCGGGGGCCACATCGCGCTCGACCAGGCGGTGAGCGACGTGCGCTCGGCCGAGGCCGAGATCCGCCTGATCCGCACCCAGGAAGACCGGCTCACCCTCAGCCGCTTCGACCGCGAGCGCACCGGCACCGAGCTGGACCAGCTCGCCGCGCAGATCCGCGCCACCCGCGAGCGGCTGCAGCGCCTCGACATCACCTCCCCCGCCACCGGCGTGGTGCTCACCGAGCGCATCGAGCGGCTCCCGGGGTCGTTCGTGCAGGGGGGCGCCATGCTGCTGGAGGTGGCCAACCTGCAGGACTGGCGGGTGACCCTCGCCGTCCCCGAGCGCGAGGTGCACAAGCTGAGCGTGGGCGACTCGGCCAA
>DASUNK010000470.1:0-10396 GCA_036277195.1 Longimicrobiaceae bacterium
TGAGCGCCAGCACCAGCCGCACCTGGCTGGGGAGGAGCCCGAAGCCCTGCGGGAGCCGCAGCAGGAGGGCCAGCAGCAGCATCCCGCCGAGCGTCAGCACCGCGCCGCGGGCGAAGTCGATCCCCATGGCGCGCAGGTGGCGCGCGGCCAGCCTGCGCGGGTCGCCCGCCTCGTCCGGGGTGGGGAGGGCGTGCCGCGCGTTCTCCTGGCGCAGCCGCACCACGGTCCGGCCGCACGCCCACTCCCAGGCCAGGCCGAAGACCACCACCAGCAGGAGCGCCGCCTGCGCGGGGTTCCCCGCCGCGTACACGCCCCCCGCCGCCACCGCCGCGGGCGCGGTCTCGGGGGTGCGGGCCGCGCCCACCGGGAGGACGGCCAGGTGCAGCGCCTCCAGCAGGAGCCCCGCCGCCGCCCCCTGCAGCGGCGCGCCCGCCACCAGCCCCGCCAGCGAGGCCGCCGCCAGCGGGCGCGACACCATGAACTGCCCGAACGAGGTGCCGTCGAGGGCCAGGAGGCCGCCGAGGAGCGCCAGCGCGGCCAGGAGGGGCAGATCGGGGAGCACCGCTCACCCGCCCGGCGAGAGCTGCTCCAGCGGCACCGCCCGCCCGCCCGGGAGGTCGCGCGCCGACACCTTCGCGCCGCCGTCCGCCATCTCGCGCAGCCTCCGCCAGTCGTCCGGGTCCAGGTGCAGGTAAGGAAGGACGCGGGTGCGCCCCGCCGCGTGGTGGATGCCGCCCAGGTTCACCTCCACCCCCTCCAGCAGCCCCCCCTCGCCCAGGCGGGCGGCGGTGGCCACGTCGCGCACCAGCACGATCACCCGCCGCCCTTCGTCGCGCCACTCGGGCCAGGCGCGGCGGGCGTCCTCCACGGTACAGAAGCGGGCCTCGATCTCCGGGGGCACGCCCAGGCAGTACAGCTCCTGCTCCCAGGCGCTCCCGGCCAGCGCGTCGTCCACCACCACGATGCGGTCGGCGTGGAGCGGGCCTCCCCACCCCACCACCACCTGGCCGTGGATGAGGCGCTCGTCCACCCGGAAGAGCACTACGGACACGGTTCGTGGGCCTCGCGGCACGCCCCGGTGATCCCCGCGCGCCCCTTCTCCACCAGGCGGTCCACCAGCTGCGCCAGGGGGAGGTCGCGGTGGAAGACGAAGTCGAGGAGGATCGGCAGGTTCACCCCGCAGACCACCGCGGTCTCGGGGCGGTCGCCCGCGAGGTGGCGGGCGGCGAAGGCGCAGCTCCCGCTCCCCAGGTCGGTGAAGACGATCCCCGGCCCCCCCTCGCCGAGCGCGTCGCGCGCGGCGGTCTGGAGCGCCTCGGGGCCCAGCCCGTCGTTGCTCACCGCGCGCAGCGCGTCCTCGCCGGCGCCGGAGATCTGCCGCACCGAGGCCACCAGCCCCTCGGCCAGCGAGGAGTGGCCCACCACCAGCCCCTTCACCGCCTCACTCATAGTCCTCCTCCAGGTACTCCGCGCGGTGGGCCATGAACCCCTGCAGCCGGTCGTTGAAGCGCTGCGCGGAGTCGACCCCCGAGTAGCGCAGCAGGTGGTTCATCGCCACCACCTCGCACACCACCGTGATGTTCTTACCCGGCACCAGCGGAATGGTCACCATGGGGAGCGGGACGCCCAGCACCTCCAGCGTCTGGGTGTCGAGGCCGGTGCGCTCGTAGGCGGCGTCGGGGTCCCACACCTCCAGCTTCACCACCACCTCGATGCGCTTCTGCATGCGGATGGCGCGGATGCCGAAGAGCTGCTGCACGTCGATGATCCCCACCCCGCGGATCTCCATGTGGTGCTGCTGCAGCTCGTTCCCCTTGCCGATCAGCACCTCGTTGCCGCGGCGCGAGATCACCACGTAGTCGTCCGCCACCAGGCGGTGGCCGCGCTCCACCAGGTCGAGCACCGCCTCGCTCTTCCCCACCCCGCTGGCGCCGATGAAGAGGAGCCCCACCCCGTAGACGTCGGCGAGCGAGCCGTGCTGCACCACGGTGGGGGCGAAGCGGTCCTCCAGGAAGGGCTTGATGCGGGTGTAGAACTCGGCCGTCTTCAGCGCGGTGCGGATGACGGGGGTGCCGCAGGCGTTGGCCATCTCCAGCAGGGGCTCGGGGGCCTCCTGGCTCTTGGTGATGAAGACGACGGGGATGTCGAAGGAGAGGAAGGCCACGATGGCGGCGCGGCGCCGCTCGGCGTCGAGCGACTCCAGGAACGACACCTCGGTCTCGCCGAGCACCTGCATGCGGTCGGCGGGGAAGCGCTCGGTGTAGCCGGTGAGCACCAGCCCGGGGCTGGAGATGTCCGGCGTCTGGATGCGGCGGCGGAGGCCGCGCTCGTCGGTGAGCAGCTCCAGGGCCAGCGACTCGCGCTTGGAGCGGAGGAGCTCCTCGACCATCAGGGTCTTCTTCTGCACGCTCGCGTTCCCGTGTGCGGTGGACCGGACAGATTGCCGAACGGCGGGCGCGCGGACAAGCCCCGCGCCCTACCCCGCCACCTCCGCCAGGTGCGCCTCGGTGAGGTCGGCCGCGCGCTCCCAGGAGAAGCCCTCGGCGAAGCGGCGGGCGGCGGCGCCCAGCGCGTCCACCCGCGCCCGGTCCGCGGCCAGGCCGCGCAGCGCCTCCGCCAGCGCGGGGACGTCGCCGTGGGGCACCAGCAGCCCCGTCTCGCCGTGCACCACCGACTCGCGCAGCCCCGGCGCGTCGCTCGCCACCGCGGGGGTGCCACAGGCGGCGGCCTCCAGGTTGGCGATCCCCCACCCCTCCTTGGGCGAGGGGAGCACGTTCGCCCAGCAGCTGCGCAGCAGCTCGCGCTTGCGCGCCTCGCTGACGAATCCCTCGAAGCGCACGAAGCCGGCCGCGCCGTGCGCCTCCACCGCCGCGCGCAGCCGCGGCTCGTCGTCGCCCTTGCCGGCGACGAGGAGGCGCGCCGGCACCCCGCCGGCGCGCAGCCGCGCCACCGCCTCCACCGCGTGGTCCACCCGCTTGTACTTCTTCAGCCGCCCCACGTAGAGGAAGGTGGGCTCCGCCAGGCGCGGCACGGCGGGGTCCGGGCGGAAGAAGGCCAGGTCCACCCCGTTGTGGATGACGCGGAGGTCCTCGCGGCGCAGGCCGCGGGCCACCAGGTCGTCGGCGGTGCTCTCGGAGACGGCCTGGGTGGGGACGCCGCGGTAGAGGCGGGGGAGGGGGCGCTCCAGCAGCCAGGTGGCCGCCGCGAACGGGGCGGGCGCCTCGCGGAAGGCGGTGGCGCCGAAGAGGTGGTGCACCAGCAGGACCAGCGGGCGGCGCACCCAGAGCGGGGCGAAGAGGGGGACCTTGTTGAGGTCCTCCACCACCAGGTCGAAACGCTCGCGCGCCAGGTGGCGGCGGTAGTAGCGCGGCGCGGCGAGCGAGAAGGTGTTGCGGCCGCCGGTACGGCGGATCCGCATCCCGTCCGCCTCGGCGTGCTCCGGCGCGCCCGGCCAGCCGGAGACGAGCGCCGTCACCTCGTGGCCGCGGCGGGCGAGCCGGCCGAAGACCTCGTGCAGGTGGACCTCCGCCCCCCCGGACTTCGGGTTGCGGAGGTCCTGCCAGTTGACGACCAGGATCTTCACTGCCCGGCGGCGGCCTCTCCCGGCACCACGCGGCGCATCACCGCGTCGAGCACGCCGTTGACGAAGCGCGGGCTCTCGGGGGTGCCGAACTTCTCGGAGAGGTGCACCATCTCGCGCAGCGTCACGCGCGGGGCCACGTCGTCCACGAAGAGGAGCTCGGCCACGCCCAGGCGCAGCACGTTGCGGTCGATCACGGCGAGGCGCCCCATCCGCCAGTTGGTGAGCGACTCCTCGATGAGCGCGTCGATGCGCGGGAGATTGGTGGCCACCAGCCGCACCAGCACCTCGGCGTAGGGGCGGTTCTGCTCGGAGACGCGCAGGTTGCCGAAGAGCTCCTGGAGCACACGCATGGCGTCCTCGGCGGCGCCGCCGCGCGACTCCCAGGCGTACAGCCCCTGCAGCGCCCAGGCGCGCGCCCGGCTCCGGTTCCTCACGAACCCGTCCCCTCTCCCTGCGCGAGCCGGTGGTGCAGGTCCGCCATCTCCAGGGCGGCCAGGGCGGCGTCCCATCCCTTGTTGCCGGCCTTGGTGCCGGCGCGCTCGATGGCCTGCTCGATGGTGTCGGTGGTGAGCACCCCGAAGCTCACCGGCAGCCCCGACTCGGCGGCCACCGCCGCCACCCCGGCGGCGCACTGCCCGGCCACGAAGTCGAAGTGGGGCGTGCTCCCGCGGATGACGGCGCCGAGCGCCACCAGCGCGTCGAAGCGCCCGGTGGACGCCAGCAGGCGCAGCCCGTCGGGGACCTCCCACGCTCCCGGCACCCAGAGCGCCTCCAGGTTGTCGTCGGCCACGCCGTGGCGCACCAGGCAGTCGCGCGCGCCCGCCAGCAGCTGCCGGGTGATGAGCTCGTTGAAGCGCCCCACGACGATGCCGAAGCGGCGGCCCTCGCCGCGGTAGTGGCCGGAGTGTTCGATCATTGGGAAAAGAAGTCCTAAGTCCTAAGTCCTAAGTCCTGAGTCGGGGGTCCCGGTGCACTTGGGACTTAGGACTTAGGACTAAATGCACGGAATCCTGCCCCACACCTCAAGCCGGGAGCAAGTGCCCCAGCTTGTCGCGCTTGGCCGCCAGGTAGTCGTGGTTGTGGGTGTTCGGCTCCACGCCCAGCGGCACCTGCCCGGCCACCGACAGGCCGTAGCCGTCGATGCCCACGATCTTCTTGGGATTGTTGGTGAGGATGCGGATGGAGCTGAGCCCCAGGTCCAGCAGGATCTGCGCCCCGATCCCGTAGTCGCGCAGGTCCGGCCGGAAGCCCAGCGCCTCGTTGGCCTCCACCGTGTCCATCCCCTCGTCCTGCAGGTTGTAGGCGCGCAGCTTGTTCACCAGCCCGATCCCCCGCCCCTCCTGGCGCAGGTAGACGATGGCGCCGCGCCCCTCCTCCTCGATCTGCCGCATGGCGGTGTCCAGCTGCTGGCCGCAGTCGCAGCGCAGCGAGTGGAAGACGTCGCCGGTGAGGCACTCCGAGTGCATCCGCACCAGCACGTCGCGCTCGCCCTCCACCTTCCCCTTCACCATGGCCACGTGCTCGAAGCCGTCCACGTCGTTGCGGTAGGCGATGATCCGCCAGTCGCCGTACGGCGTGGGGATGCTGGCCTCGGCCTCGCGGTGCACCAGCCGCTCGCGCTTCAGCCGGTAGGCCACGATCTGCGCCACGGTGATGAACTTCACCCCGTGGCGCGCCGCGAACGCCTCCAGCTGCGGCCGGCGCGCCATGCTCCCGTCCTCGTTGAGGATCTCGCAGATCACCCCCGCGGGGGGGAGGCCGGCGAGGCGCGCCAGGTCCACCGAGGCCTCGGTCTGCCCCACCCGGCGCAGCACGCCGCCCGGGCGCGCGCGCAGGGGGAAGACGTGCCCGGGGCGCCGCAGGTCGCCGGGGACGCTCGCCGGGTCCATGCACACCTGGATGGTGCGCGCCCGGTCCCAGGCGCTGATCCCGGTGGTGACCCCGAAGCGCGCGGCCGCGTCGACCGAGACGGTGAAGGCCGTCCCCTGCGCCTCGGTGTTGGTCTCGCTCATCGGGCGCAGGTCGAGCTCGTCGGCGCGCTCCTGCGTGAGCGCCAGGCAGATGAGGCCGCGGCCGTGGGTGGCCATGAAGTTGATGATCTCGGGCGTCACCGCGGAGGCGGCGCACACCAGGTCGCCCTCGTTCTCGCGGTCCTCGTCGTCGGCGACGATCACCACCTTGCCGGCGCGGATGTCGGCGATGGCGTCCTCGACGCGGTCGAACGGCAGGTTGTCGTCCACTTCTCCTCCGTGGATCTCGAAAACGCGGACACTCGCCTCTGCGGAGCGCGGCATCAGTACCCCCAGGCCTTCAGCAGGTGCTCGTCGATCCCCCCGGCGGCGGGGGCGCCCAGCAGCCGGCGCACGTACTTCCCGATCATGTCTCCCTCCACGTTCACCGCGTCGCCCTCGCGCAGGCCGCCCACCGTCGTGTGGCGGCGCGTGAAGGGGATGATGCTCACCTGGCAGACGCCCGGCGCGGGGAGCGCGTTCACGGTGAGGCTGACGCCGTCCAGGGTGACGGAGCCGTGCAGCACCGTGGCGGGCGCCACCTCCTCGGGGAGGGTGAAGTCGATCAGCACCAGCTCCCCGCGCGGGCGGACGGCCGTCACCCGCCCCACCCCGTCCACGTGCCCCTGCACCAGGTGCCCGCCCAGCCGGTCGCCCACGCGCACGGCGCGCTCCAGGTTCACCCGCCGCCCCGGCGCGAAGGAGCCGAGGGTGGTGCGCTCCAGCGTGGTCCCCACCGCCTGCACGGTGAAGGCGTCTCCGGCCAGCGCCACCACCGTCTGGCAGGCGCCGTCGATGGCGATGCTGTCGCCCTCCTTCAGCCCGTCCAGCACCTCCGCGGCACGGACGGTGAAGACGCGGCCGCTCCCCTCCGGGCGGACCTCGGTGACGGTGCCGACGGCCTCGACGATCCCCGTGAACACGGCCCCTACCGGCGCGAGAGGGTGACGAGCGTGTCCGGGCCCAGCGGCTCCGTGCCCAGCCGGCGCCAGCGCGGCGCCTCGCCCAGGGGTGGGCTCTCCACCCCGGCGAAGGCGTCCGCGCCCTCCGGCCCCAGAAAGAGGGGAGCGTAGAACAGGTAGAGCCGGTCCACCACCCCTTCGCGCAGCAGCCGCGAGCCCAGCGCGGCCCCGCCCTCCACCAGGATCGAGACCAGCCCCGCCTCGCGCAGGGCGCGCAGCCCCTCGCGCAGCTCGCCGGCGCGGAGCACCCGCACCCCCGCCGCCTCCAGCGCGCGCCGCCGCTCCTCGGGCGCGTCCGCGTCGCAGAGCGCCCACACCGGCGTCTCGCGGGCGGTGCGCGCCAGCGTCCCTTCCGGCGGCAGCCGGAGCGAGTGGTCGAACACCAGCCGCACCGGCGGCACCCGGGGCTGGACCTCGCCGCGGACGGTGAGCCGCGGGTCGTCCGCCAGCGCGGTGCCGATCCCCACCGCCACCGCGTCGAAGCCGGCGCGGAGCCGGTGCACCTCGGCGCGCGCCGCCTCGCCGGTGATCCACGCCGAGCGCCCCGCGCGGTCGGCCACCTTCGCGTCCAGCGAGAGCGCCAGCTTGAGCGCCAGGAAGGGCCGCTCCGCGCCCTCCGCCCCGTGGCGGTGGAAGAACGCCGCGTTCAGGTCGCGCGCCGCCTCCTCCTCCACCCCGCCCTCCACCTCGATCCCCGCGGCGCGGAGCCGCGCGGCGCCGCCGGCCGCCTGGGGGTCGGGGTCCGCCGCGGCGTAGACCACGCGGCCGACGCCGGCTTCAATCAACGCGTCGGTGCACGGCGGCGTCTTGCCGAAGTGGCTGCACGGCTCGAGGGTGACGTACACCGTGGCGCCGCGCGCCGCCTCGCCGGCGGCGCGGAGGGCCGCCGCCTCGCCGTGCGGGCCGCCGTACTCGGCGTGCCACCCCTCGCCCACCACGCGGCCGTCGCGGACGACCACCGAGCCCACCAGCGGGTTGGGCGCCACCCGTCCCCAGCCGCGGCCGGCCAGGTCGAGCGCGCGCCGCATCCACCTCAGGTCGTCGCCGCCGGCCACCCGGGCCTCAGAGCGAGAGCCGGAGGCCCAGGCTCCCGAAGAACACGCCCTCGCCCGGCTCGAAGTCGCCCTGCAGGAAGCCGGGGACGGCCTCGCCTCCCTGCATCCACCCGCCTCCAGGATCACCGACCCCACCAGCAGGCCGTACGACAGGTTGGCGAAGGCGGACCAGCGGTCGTTCTCGAAGGAGAGGTCCTCCACGCGGCGGACGCGGGTGGCCGTCCCCACCGTCTCGCCGCGGAAGGCGAAGGCGCCCTCGCTCTCGAAGCGGTCGAGCCCCACCCCCGCCGCCAGCCCGAGCCCGAGCAGCCGCTTCCCCACCGTGGCGCGGGCGCTCCAGTTGGCCAGGTCGAACGCCACCTCGCCGGGATCCCCGTCGCCGGCGCAGAGGTCGCCCGCGGCGCCGGCGGGGCAGACGTCGCCGACGCGGATCTCGTCGAGCGAGCGGTACATCAGCGACACCGCCACCCCCGGCGCGGCGAACGACTCGCGCACCAGCCCCAGCCGCGCGCCCACGCCCCACGACAGCCCCTCCGCCCGGTCGAAGCCCTCCACGTCCACCAGGTCCACCGGGAGCCAGGTGGCGCTCCCCAGCAGGTCGAGCGCGCCGAAGCCGCCCAGGGTGGGCGCCAGGCTCACGCCGTCGAACAGCCCCACCGAGGCGGTGGCCCCGATCGCGGGGAGGGGGAAGGTCATCCGGCCGCCGGGAACGTTCTCCGCCGACGGGAGCTCGTCGGCGAGGAAGCCCGGGAGGCGGGTGGCCACCACGTTGCCGCGCAGGCCCAGGCTCACCCGCGGGAGGATGCCGAGGCGCACCCCGCCGGTGCTGGCCGTCCCCAGCTCCGGGTTGCCGCCCGCCAGCGCGATCCCCACCTGCGGCTGCGCCGCGTCCAGCGCCTGCGCCACCGTGATGCACGCGTCGCGCGGCGAGCCCTGCGGCACCCCCGCGCACGCCGCCGCCACCCCGTCCTGCGCGAAAGCAGGTGAGGCGACGACCGCCATCGCCAATCCCAGGATATACTTGCGCATCTGCATCTCGGATTCAGTCGAAGACCACCTGGCGGGTTCCCGGGACGATCTCCCCGGCCACCCAGGCCTGCTCGCCGGCCGCGCGGAGCGCCCGCACCACGGCGTCCGCATCGCCCGGCGCCGTCACGGCCACCATCCCCACGCCCAGGTTGAAGGCGCGGAACATCTCCCCCTCCTCCACCCCGCCCGCGCGCTGCAGCACGCGGAAGAGGCTCGGCACCTCCCACGAGCCGCGGCGGATGCGCGCGTCCACGTCGTCGGGGAGGACGCGCGGCAGGTTGTCCACCAGCCCGCCCCCCGTGATGTGCGCCAGGGCGCGGACCTTCCCGTCCCGCACCAGCGGGAGGAGGGAGTGCAGGTAGGAGCGGTGCACCCGCAGCAGCACCTCCGCCACGCTCGCGCCCTCGCCGGGGAACGGGTCGTCCGGCGCGAGCCCCATCCGCTCGAAGACGATGCGGCGGGCCAGCGAGTAGCCGTTGGTGTGCAGCCCCGACGAGGCCAGCGCCACCACCGCGTCGCCGGCGCGCACGGCCGAGCCGTCGAGCACGCCGTCCTCCTCCACCACCCCCACCACCGTGCCGGCCAGGTCGTACTCGCCGGGGGCGTAGAAGTCCGGCATCTCCGCCGTCTCCCCGCCCAGCAGCGCGCAGCCGTTGGCGCGGCAGCCGCGGGCCACCCCCGAGACGATCTCCTCCACCACCCCCGGCTCCAGCCGCCCCACGCCCACGTAGTCGAGGAAGAAGAGGGGCCGCGCGCCCTGCACCAGCACGTCGTTGACGCAGTGGTTGACCAGGTCCTCGCCCACGGTGCCGTGGCGCCCGGTCAGGAACGCCACCTTCAGCTTGGTCCCCACCCCGTCGGTGCTCGCCACCAGCACGGGTCGGCGCACGTCGGCCGGCACGCGGTAGAGCCCGCCGAAGGAGCCGAGCTCGGAGAGGGTGTCGGGCGTGGCGGTGGAGCGCACCAGCGCCGCCACCCCGCGCAGGGCGGCCGTGGCGGCGTCGATGTCGACGCCGGCGTCGCGGTAGGAGAGTCCCGCCTCAGACACCGGCGCCCGCGGCGGCGTGCAGCTCGAAGACGGTCATCTCGCGGAAGGCCCGCACCCGGTCCTCGATCTCGTCCGCCGTGAGGTCGCGGAAGCGCTCGACCGAGAAGCGCTCCACCGCGAAGGAGCCCAGCACCGAGCCGTAGATGACGGCGCGGCGCAGGTCCGCCTCGTCCATCCGCCCGGCCTGCGCCAGGTAGCCCATGAAGCCGCCGGCGAAGGCGTCGCCCGCACCGGTGGGGTCGAACACCTCCTCCAGCGGGTAGCCGGGGGCGAAGAACACGGACTGCGGGGTGAAGAGGATGGCGCCGTGCTCGCCCTTCTTGATCACCAGGTACTTGGGCCCGCGCTCCAGGATCCAGCGCGCGGCGCGCGCCAGGTTGAAGTCGCCGGAGAGCTGGCGGGCCTCGGCGTCGTTCACCAGCAGCAGGTCCACGCGGGCGAGCAGCTCCATCAGCTCGGCGCGCTTCCCCTCGATCCAGAAGTTCATGGTGTCGCACGCCACGAACCGGGGCTGGTCGATCTGGCCGAGCACGTCGAGCTGCAGCACGGGGTCGATGTTCCCCAGGAACACCCACTCGGCGTCGCGGAAGCCGTCCGGGATCTTGGGGGCGAAGTCGGCGAACACGCCGAGGCGCGTCTCCAGCGTCTCGCGCGAGTTGAGGTCGTAGGCGTAGCGCCCCGCCCAGCGGAAGCTCTCGCCGCGGGCCCGC
>DASUNK010000471.1:0-3438 GCA_036277195.1 Longimicrobiaceae bacterium
CGACGTGCGCCCGGCCGCGCGCGAACAGATCGAGAGCGTGGGCGGGCGGAGCGTGCAGCTGGAGCTGGACACGGCCGGCGCCGAGGGCGCCGGCGGCTACGCGAAGGCGCTGGACGAGGAGCGGCAGCGGCGCCAGGTGGAGCTGCTGGTGCCGCACGTGGGCGAGGCGGACGTGGTGGTGACCACGGCGCTGGTGCCGGGGATGGCCGCGCCGCGGCTGGTGAGCGAGGAGGCGGTGCGGGCCATGGCCCCCGGCTCGGTGATCGTGGACGTGGCGGCGCCCAACGGGGGGAACTGCGCGTTCACGCGGCCGGGGGAGGTGGCGGAGGAGGGCGGGGTGCGCATCTTCGGGCCGCTGAACCTGGCGGCGGAGATGCCGGTGCACGGCAGCCAGATGTACGCGCGCACGGTGGCGGCGCTGATCGGCGAGTTCGCGAAGGACGGCGCCTTCGAGGTGAAGCTGGACGACGAGATCATGGCGGCGGTGTGCGTGGCGCACGGCGGCCAGGTTGCCAACGAGCGGGTACGGGGGATGCTGGGAACCGCTCCGGCGGGGTGAGCGGTATCAATCTCGTCCCCTCTCGGATCAATCAGCAGGGAGTGGTGAGCGATGGCGAAGACGCTCGACAGGCTGGAGGAGGAGCTGCTCAGCCTCTCCGACCCCGACCGGCTCTACCTGCTCGAGGTGCTGCTCGAAAGCGTCTCGGCCGAGGCCGACGCGGACGAGGGCGTGCAGCGCGCCTGGATCGAGGAGTGTCGGCGCCGCTACGAGGAGATCCGCTCGGGGCGGGATGAGCTGGTGGACCACGAGGAGGTGATGGCCGAACTCCGCGCGCGCTTCGGATGATGCGGGTCCGGTGGGGCACGGCTGCGCGTGCCGAGCTGCGCGAAGCCGTCGAATACTACGAAGCGGAGAAGCGTGGGCGAGGAGCCAGGTTCCGGCGCCGGGTCGATGCCGTCGTAGCGCTGATCCGCAGCAGGCCGTACGCCGGGCCGGTCCTGGAAGGCGATTTCCGGCGCGTGATGGTCCATCCCTTCCCCTACAGCCTGATCTACGTTCCCGAGCCCGGTGAGCTCCGGATCGTGGCCGTCATGCACCACCGGCGGCATCCGGACGCGTGGCGCGGACGATCACCGGACTGACGGCACCCCACCTTCGGAGCGGCACCCATGTTCATCACCTACCTGTTCGTGTTCGTCCTGGCGGGCTTCGTGGGGTACGAGGTGATCACCCGCGTGCCCCCCCTGCTGCACACGCCGCTCATGTCGGCCACCAACGCCATCTCCGGCATCTCGCTGGTGGGGTCGCTGGTGCTCGCCGGCTCCGGACACGACACCCTCAGCACCGCCCTGGGCTTCATCGCGGTGACGGCCGCCACCATCAACGTGGTGGGCGGCTTCCTCATCACCGACCGCATGCTGAAGATGTTCCGCCGCGGCCGCCCCGTGGCCGGCGGTGACGGCAAGGCGCCGGAAGGGGAGGCCCGCTGATGCGCGACGTCCTCATCCAGCTCGCCTACCTGGCCTCGGCCGTCCTCTTCATCCTGGGGCTGCGCAGCCTCACCAAGCCGGACCGGGCGCAGCGCGGCATGCAGCAGGCGGCGCTGGGGATGCTGGTGGCCATCATCGGCACGCTCCTGCACCGCGAGATCATCGACTACTGGTGGATCATCGGCGGGCTGATGCTGGGCACCGCCATCGGCTACCCGCTGGGGATGTACGTGCCGATGACGGCCATGCCGCAGCGCATCGCCGTCTCGCACATGTTCGGCGCGCTGGCGGCCACGCTGGTGGGCGTGGCGGAGTACCGGCTGCACGGGGCCGAGGCCGGCGCCCCGCTGATGGCGGCGCTGGGGTTCGAGGTGCTCTTCGGCGCGCTGACCATCACCGGCAGCTTCATGGCCTTCGGCAAGCTGCAGGGGTTCATCACCGGGACGCCCGTGACCTACCGCGGGCAGAACGCGATGAACATCGCCCTCTTCGCCTTCACCTTCGGGATTTTCGTCTACCTGGTGGCCGTGCGCCCCGAGAGCCCGCTCCCCTTCTACCTGAGGGTGGGGCTCTCGCTGCTCATCGGGGTGCTGATGGTGCTCCCGATCGGCGGGGCGGACATGCCGGTGGTGGTGTCGCTGCTGAACTCGTACGCGGGGCTGGCGGCCGCGGCTACCGGCTTCGCCATCGGCAACACGGCGCTCATCATCTGCGGCGCGCTCGACGGCTCGTCGGGGTTCCTCCTCTCCATCCTGATGAGCAAGGCCATGAACCGCTCCTTCTCGAACGTGCTCTTCGGGGCGTTCGGGGCGGCGCCCACCGCGTCGGCACTGGGGCCGGGGGCGGAGGAGCGCCCGGTGCGCTCCATCACCGCCGACGACGCGGCGGTGCAGCTGGCGTACGCGGGCGAGGTGATCGTGGTGCCGGGGTACGGGATGGCGGTGGCGCAGTGCCAGCACCAGGTGCGCGAGCTGGCGGGGCTGATCGAGAAGCGCGGCGGCACGGTGAAGTACGCCATCCACCCGGTGGCGGGGCGGATGCCGGGGCACATGAACGTGCTCCTGGCGGAGGCGAACGTGCCGTACGACCGGCTCTACGACCTGGAGGAGATCAACGACCAGTTCGACCGGGCGGACGTGGTGCTGGTGATCGGGGCGAACGACGTGGTGAACCCGGCGGCGCGCACGGACCAGGGGAGCCCGATCTACGGGATGCCGATCCTGAACGTGGACCACGCGCAGAGCGTGATCGTGCTGAAGCGGAGCATGGCGGCGGGGTTCTCGGGGGTGGAGAACGAGCTCTTCTACCATCCGCGCACCACCATGCTCTTCGGCGACGCCAAGCAGTCGGTGGAGAAGCTGATCGCGGAGGTGAAGGCGGTGTGATCACGCCGGCGCGGGCGCGACCTCGACGCGGTTGCGGCCCAGGCTCTTGGCCCGGTAGAGCGATTCGTCCGCGCGCTTGAGGGTGGCGGCGACCCCGGCGTCCTCCGCCCGCCAGACGGTGGCCCCCACGCTGAGGGTCACGCGCAGGGCGGGGTGCAGGTCGGAGAAGTCCAGCCCCTCCACGCTCGCCCGCAGGCGCTCCGCCACTTCCGTGGCAGCCGCCGTCCCGGCGCCGGGGAGGATGGCGACGAACTCCTCGCCCCCGACGCGCCCGACGGTGTCGACCTCCCGCAGCGAGGCGCGCACGCCCTCCGCCACCCGGCGCAGCACGGCGTCGCCCGCGTCGTGGCCGTAGCTGTCGTTGATGGCCTTGAAGCGGTCGATGTCCATCGCCAGCACGGCGAAGCCGGCGCCCTGCCGCCGCGCGGCCCGCACCTGGTCGCCGGCCACCCGCCAGAGGTGGCGGCGGTTCGGCAGCCCCGTCAGCTCGTCGGTGAGGGCGGTGACGCGCAGCGTCCGCGCGCTGCGGAGCTGCCGCACGGCCAGGAGCACCAGCGCGGCG
>DASUNK010000472.1:0-2069 GCA_036277195.1 Longimicrobiaceae bacterium
GTTCAGCCGCTCGCGCACCACGCTGGAAGTCATCATCCGCCGCCCCTGATCTCCCGAATGAATCCCCCGCGATCTCTCCGCCTCCTCCCGGCCGTGGCCGCCCTCGTGGCAGCGCCGGCCGCCGCGCAGGCGCCCGGCGGCGAGGCGGCCGTGGGCGTGGGGACGGTGGTGGAGTCGTACGTCTTCGCGGACCCCGGGGCGGCCGGGATCGCCTCCATCGTCCTGGTCACCACCCCCTTCGCCGCGCGCGCGGAGCTGCCGTACGGCGTGGGGGTGGAGATGGCCGGCGCCTGGGCGCGGGGCGCGCTGCAGCGGCGCGGCGGCACGCTGGCCCACCTCTCCGGCCTCACCGACACGCACCTGCGCGTCTGGCGCACCTTCGGGCGCGACCGGCTGACGCTGGCGCTCATCGCCCAGCTCCCCACCGGCCACGCGCGCCACACCGCCGCGGAGGCCGAGGTGGCCGACGCCGTGGCCGCGGACCTCCTCCCCTTCCGCGTCTCCAACTGGGGGACGGGCGGGGGCGTGGGGATGAGCGCCGCGTACGCCGCGCGCGTGGCCGGCTTCGGGGTGGGCGCCAGCGCGGGATACGTGCGCGCGGGACGCTTCGAGCCCTTCGCGGAGGCCGCGGACGACGCCGCCTATCGCCCGGGCGACGAGACCGTCCTGCGCGTGGCGGCGGACCGCACCGTGGGGCGCTCGGGGAAGGCGGGGGTGCAGGCCACCTGGCAGCACTACGCCGAGGACCGCTTCGCCGGGCGCAACCTGTACCGCGCGGGCGACCGGCTGCAGGTGGTGGCCTCGTACCGCGCCGGCGTGGGCCCGGCCACGGGAGTGGTGTACGGCGGCGTGCTGCACCGCGAGGACGGCACCTCGCTCGACCTCGCCGCTCCCGGGACCCCGGTGCAGGACCTCTGGCTGGGAGGCGCCGCCGCGCGCTTCGCCTTCGGGTGGGGGGCGATCACGCCCGGCGTGGAGGGGCGGCTCTTCCGCAGCGGCGACGGGCGCGGGCAGGGATGGTTCGGCGGGGTGGGCGCCACCGCCGAGATCGAGGCTCGCCGCTTCATCCTGCTCCCCACCGCGCGGCTGCGGCTGGGTGAGGTGGTGGTGGACGACGACGCGGACACGGGCTTCACCGGCGTGGAGCTGGGATTGACCGTGCGGAGGTCGCTGCGATGAGCCGCCCGCGCGCCGCCGTGCTCGCGGTGCTGGCGCTCGCCGCCGTCCCGGCGGGGTGCCGCGACCTGCTGGAGACCCCCGCCGAGGCGCCCGCCGGAGTCGCCGTCTCGCTCTCCCGCAGCGTGGCGGCGGACGCGGGCGCGGCCTTCGACGCGGCGGACCGCGCGCGGGTGATCCTGGCCCCGGCCGCTTCGGTCCCCGCCGGCGCCGGGCCGGGGGAGCTGAACGCCGTGCTCGCGGCCGCGCTCCTCGACACTACGCTGGCGCTGGGGGCGGAGGATCCCGTGCGGCTGACGCTGGAGCTGGACGGCCTCGCGCTGCCGCCGCAGGGCGAGCTGTTCGTGGGGGTCCTCCTCCTCCGCGGCGCCGACCCGCTCTTCGCGGGAACCGACAGTGTGGCCGTGCGCCCCAGCGAAACCGCGCATAGCGAGATCGGGTTCCTCTTCCCGCTGGCCGGATGGGTGGAGGCGGCCGTCGAGCGCGACACCCTGCACCCCGGCGACACCACGCGGGTGCGCTCCGGCGGCTTCTTCGCCACCGGCGACGAGCTGCCGGCGGAGCGCTACTTCCCGGCCTACGAGAGCCTGGACCCGGGGGTGGCCGTGCTGGCGACGCGCACGGCGGAGGACGGGCCCACGGTGCGGGTGACGGCGGCGGCGCCGGGGACGGCGCGCATCGTGGCGCGGGCGCTCTCCTTCCCCGGCACGGTCACGGACACGGTGGTGGTGGTCGTGGTCCCGGTGACGCCGCCGGACTCGACGTTCGCGCAGTCGCGGTGGAGAGGGCAGGGGAGGGGAACGTACCGCTGAACGGAGGGTGGCCGATGAAGACGCAGCCGCTGTCCCTACTCCTCGCCGCCGCGCTGGCGGCGTCCGCGCCCGCCCAGCCGG
>DASUNK010000473.1:0-2819 GCA_036277195.1 Longimicrobiaceae bacterium
GCCGAGCTTCCCGGCGCGCGCACGGCCGCCGAGGAGCTGGCCCGGGGCGCGGCGTACGAGGCGGGCGGCAAAGCGGGGCTGGCCGCCAAGGCGCTCCGGGCCGCCATCCGCGCCGGCCACCCGGACGACCCCGCCCTGCGCCTGCGCGTGGGGAGGCTCCTGTTCGAGGCGCGCGACTACGACGCGGCGCTCGCCAACCTGCGCGACGCGGCGGAGCGGGTGAAGGACCGCGAGCTGGCCGCCGAGGCCGAGCTGTACGCCGCGCGGGTGGCCGTGCGCACCCGCGAGCGCGGTGAGGGGATGGCGGCCCTGCGCCGCGTCTCCGAGCGCTGGCCGGGGACGGCCGCCGCCGGCTCGGCGCTCTTCCTGGCGGCGGACGCCGCGGTGGAGCGCGACTGGGCCATCGGCCGCTACCGGATGGCCGCCGAGGTGCGGCACTCCCCCCACGCCCGCGAGGCGCTCTTCCGCGCCGGCGACCGCAGCCGCCGCGAGGGCGACGCGGCCGGCGCCCTCGACGCCTGGGAGGAGTACGTGCGCCGCTACCCGCGCGGCGACCAGACGGCCGAGGCCGCCTACTACGCCGGCCTCCTCCGCGAGCGCGCCGGCCGCGCCGACGACGCCCGCGCCCTCTACCGCGCCGCCGTGGCGGCGGACCCGGTGGCCTACTACGCCATCCGCGCCGCGGACCGCCTGGGGGCGGACCCGATCGCCGAGGTGCTGGCGAGCCCCACCCCGTGGATGGGGCTGGCCTCGGACCCGCGCGAGGCGGCGGCCGCGCTCCGCCGGCTGGACGCGCTGGAGCGCGCGGGGCTCGCCGAGGCCTGGAAGCAGGAGCTCGAGTTCCAGTCCCGCCGCTTCGAGCGCCGCCACCTGGCGCTCCTCACCCTCGCCGAGGGAGTGCGCGACCGCGGGCACCCGGTGGAGGGGATCCGCCTGGGCCGCCGCCTGCTGGAGAAGCGCGGCGGCGAGTGGGACGCCCGCCTGCTGCGGGTGGTGTTCCCCCTGCGCTACCGCGACCTCATCGACGACGAGGCCCGCCGGGCGAAGGTGGACCCCTTCCTCCTGGCCGGCATCGTCCGGCAGGAGTCGTCGTTCGACCCCGAGGCCCGCTCCTGGGTGGGCGCCACCGGGCTCTCGCAGATCATGCCCGCCACGGGGAAGTGGCTGGCGCCGGGGGCGGGGGTGCGCAGCTTCGACCCGTCGCTGCTGACCGTGCCCGAGGTGAACCTGCGCATGGGCGCCCGCTACCTCCGCGACCAGCTCCGCCGCTACGACGGCGCGCGCGACCTGGCGCTGGCCGCCTACAACGCCGGCCCGGGACGCGCCGACCGCTGGCGCCGCGAACTCGGCTACGGGCGCGACGTGGACGCCTTCCGCGAGCGCATCCCCTTCAGCGAGACGCGCGGCTACGTGAAACTCGTGCTGCGCAACGCCGTCATTTACCGCAGGCTCTACGGCGCGCAGCGCTCGCCGGGGCTGTCCGCCGCGGGCTCGTGACGGCGTAACCGCTTGCCCGCGGGCTGTTTGGAACCATCGCGGGCCCGGGGGGTAATGCCGCCGTTGACCATTGCGGCACGGTTCTTTACACTACGGGCCGTGCCGTCCTGTTCTCCCGGCGCCGCCAGCTCTCCCGCGGCAGTCGGACCGGTCCGCGTTCCGAACCACCCGGCCCTGACCTCACGAGCACCATGAGACTCGACCGGACCTTCGCCGCGCTCGCGCTCTGCGGCACGCTCGCCGCCGGCGCGCTGGAGGCACAGTCGCTGCGCGGCTCGCGCGGCAGCGTGGACCGCATGTACCGGCAGGCGCGCAGCCAGGACCTCACCTTCTACCGCACGGGGAAGGGGGTGCGCAGCGGGTTCGCCAACGGGAACCTGGTGCGCATGAGCGGCAACGCGGACTACCGGCTCGCCGGGGTGGCGTATCCCTACGCCCTCCCCACCACGCGCACCTTCGTGCAGCGGCTGGCCCGGCAGTACCGCTCGGCCTGCGGGGAGAAGCTGGTGGTGACCAGCGCGGTGCGCCCCACCTCGTACCGGCTGGCCAACGGCGCGGACAAGTCCGTGCACCCGGCCGGGATGGCGGTGGACATCCGCAAGCCGCGCAAGGGCCGGTGCCTGACGTGGCTGCGGCAGACGCTGATGTACCTGGAGCTGGCCGGGACGCTGGAGGCCACCGAGGAGCGGCGCCCGCCGCACTTCCACGTGGCGGTGTTCCCCAGCCAGTACCGGCGCTACGTGTCGCGCGCCGGCGGGAGCGTCTCCGGCGGCCGCACCGCGTCGTCCGCCCGGTCGGGCGGCGAGAGCCGCTCGCGAGTGGCGAACGTCACCCGCTACCGGGTGCGCCGGGGCGACTCGCTCTGGACCATCGCCCGGCGGCACAACACCAGCGTGGAGCGGCTCAAGGCGGTGAACGACATGCGCTCCTCGCGCATCGTGGCCGGGCAGACGCTGGTGATCCCCGCCCGCTGACCGATCGTCATCCCCCCGACAATCCCGTGAGCGCTTCGCTCGCCGCCCAGAGGCGGCGGGCGGCGGCGTCGTCCGCCGCCACCGGCGAGGGGGCGAGCTCGCGCTCGTCCTTGAAGTAGCCGCCGGTGCGCGCCGCGGCCTCGGGCGCCGCCGCCAGCCACACCAGTGTGCGCGCCCCCGCCTCCGGCGTGCGGAGGTAGCGCCGGAAGAGCTTGAGCGGGGGAAAGCCGTCCAGCAGGAGCGAGGTGCCCACCACGCCGGGGTGCACGGCGTTGGCGGTGACGCCCGTGCCCGCCAGGCGCCGCGCCAGCTCGCGGGTGAAGAGGAGGTTGTAGAGCTTGGTGAGGC
>DASUNK010000474.1:0-5271 GCA_036277195.1 Longimicrobiaceae bacterium
CGGAGGCGCTCCACACCGTCGCCACCCTGGCCTCGGGGGTGGGCGCCCCGCTGCGGCTGGTGCCGTTGGGCGGCGACGGGGCCCGGCTCCGCGAGCGCGCGGCGGCGCTGCGCCCCCCGCTGGCGGCGCCCGTCGAAGGAGTGAGGGACTGGGGAGAGCTGGACGCGGTGCTGCGGGCCCTCGGGCGCGACGACCTGGTGGTGCTGCTGAGCGCGCGGCGGGGCACGGCCGCCTGGTCGCCGCCGCTGGAGCGGCTCCCGGCGAAGCTCGCCGCGGGCGGGGACTCCAACCTGGTGGTGGCCTACGTCGCCGAGTCCGGGACGGGGGAGCCGCTCGACCCCGACGCCCCGTACGACTGGCTGCACCCGCGCGTGTGAGGCCGCTCAGCCGGAGCGGTTCTTGTCCACGATGGCGACGATGATCAGCACGAAGGCGAGCAGCCGCAGGCCGTAGAGCGGGAGGGCGGCCTCGGGGTCGCCGGCCACCAGCGCGAGCGCCACCCGCTGCACCGCCAGCAGCGCGAAGGCCACCGCGAAGAGGAGGAAGAGCCGGTCGCGGAGGTCGCGCCAGAACTTCAGGAAATAGAGGCAGGCGACGAAGTACCCCATCGCCAGGGCGCCGGCGACCACGCTGGTCATCGGGTGTCCCACACCAGGCCGTAGACGAGCAGCACCACCCCCGCCAGGGCGGGGAGGGAGCGCCAGACGGAGAGGTCCATGCTCGGGACCGCCGCCTCGTCCACGAAGAGGAGCACGTTGTTGAGCGCCAGCCCGCCGAAGCAGAGCGCCGCCCAGAGCAGGAGCCGCGCGCGGGTGTGGAGGTAGCCCCGCGCGAGCAGCACGGTGCAGAGCAGGCTGGTGAGGGCGCAGAGCGCGTAGACGAGGGTGGCCATTTACTCTCCCGGTCGCCGGAGCCGGAACGCGTCGGCCAGGCTGCGCACCGGGTCCTGGGGGGTCGCGTAGATGAGGCGGACCACCGCCACGCGGTCGTCGCGGTACGCCGCCGCCAGCGCTTCCACGCGGGCCGCCAGCGCCGCCGACGCGGGGGCGAAGCGGTAGCGCGGGTCCGGCGCCCGGTCGCTCGACGCCAGCCCGGCGGCGACCAGCTCCTCCAGCCGGAGGAGCGCGGCCGCGGGGACGGTGTAGACGCGCTGGCTGACCTCGGCCGCGGTGAAGTCGCGGTCCGGCTCCGAGTGCAGGAGGAGGAGCACCTCGAGCTGCTCCGCCGAGCCGATGAACTCGGAGAGGAAGCCCTGGGCCGTCTTCAGGTCGGCGTCGTTCGGCACGCGCTCGGTTCCGGGGCTGGACACGGAGGCTCGCTCGCGCGGATAATGACCCGGCCGCGTGGGCCCCCGCAAGGGACCCGCGATCACCCCGAACCCGGAAGGCCGATGGCCCGCGTCCAACCGCCCGGCTCCCTCCCCCTGCCGCCCACCCCCATCGAGCGCGTCCTCTCGCCGTTCTCGCGCTTCATCCGGCTGGAGTCGGCGGGCGGGCTGGTGCTGATCGCCTGCACCGTGCTGGCGCTGGCCTGGGCCAACTCGCCGTGGGCGGAGACGTACCACCGCCTGTGGGAGACGCCGCTGGGCGTCCGCGCCGGGGGGTGGTCGTTCGAGATGACGCTCCACCACTGGATCAACGACGGCCTGATGGCCGTGTTCTTCTTCCTGGTGGGGCTGGAGATCAAGCGCGAGGCGCTGGTGGGCGAGCTGGCCTCGCCGCGGCGGGCGGCGCTCCCCGCCGCCGCCGCGCTGGGCGGGATGCTGGTGCCGGCGGCCCTCTACGCGCTCCTGAACGCCGGGGGCGAGGGGACGCGCGGGTGGGGGATCCCGATGGCGACCGACATCGCCTTCGCGCTGGGGGTGCTGGCGCTGATCGGCCCGCGCGTGCCGCTGGGGCTGAAGGTGTTCCTCACCGCGCTCGCCATCGTGGACGACCTGGGCGCGGTGGTGGTGATCGCCATCTTCTACACCGAGGACCTCTTCTGGGCGGCCCTCGGCGGCGGGATGCTGCTGCTCGCCGCCTGCGTGGCCGCCAGCCGGCTGGGGGCGCGCCGGCCGGTGGTGTACGTGGCGCTGGGACTGGGGGTGTGGGCGTGCTTCCTGGCCTCGGGGGTACACGCCACGGTGGCCGGCGTGCTGGTGGCCATGGCCATCCCCGTGCGCACGCGCATCGACTCCCAGCAGTTCCTGGCGCACGGGCGCGAGGCGCTCGACCGCTTCGACGCCGCGGGGCCGGAGGGGTCGTCCGTGACCACCAATCCCGCCCAGCAGGCGGCGCTCCTGGAGCTGGAGAACGCGTCCGAGGCCGCCCAGTCGCCGCTGCAGCGCATCGAGCACGAGCTGCAGGACGTGGTCGCGTTCGGCATCATCCCGCTCTTCGCGCTGTCGAACGCGGGCGTCACCGTCTCCGGCGGGCTGGTGGACGCGCTCTCGCACCCGGTGACGCTGGGGGTGGTGCTGGGGCTGGTGATCGGCAAGCCGATCGGGATCACCCTCTTCTCCTGGGCGGCGGTCCGCGCCGGGGTGGCGGAGCTTCCCCGCGGCATCACCTGGCGGCTGCTGCACAGCGTGAGCTGGCTCGGGGGGATCGGCTTCACCATGTCGCTCTTCATCGCGGGGCTGGCCTTCGCGGACGGCGCGCTCGGCAACGAGGCCAAGGTGGGGATCTTCTCCGCCTCGGTGCTCGCCAGCATCGCCGGCTGGATCCTGGTGCGCCGGGCGACCGCCGCTCCCACCCGCGTGGCGCCAGCCGCTATTGTGAGCGAGGGCGGCGGCGCTTAACCATATCCCATGCCTCCTCCCACCGCCGGCCTCGCGACGCAGGCCTGTCCGCAGTGCGGCGCCCTCGGCGCCACGCGGTTCTGCGGCGAGTGCGGCCACCCCCTCCCCGCCGCGTCCGCGCCGCCCGAGGACCTCCGGGCCTTCGTTCGCGCAGGGGCGGCCGAGGCGCTCGGCCTCGACCGCCGCCTCCTCGCCACCGGCCGCGACCTCCTGCTGCACCCGGCCCGCGTGGCGGCCGCCCACCTCGCAGGCCGCGCCGGCGGCTACGCCCATCCCCTGAAGCTCTTCTTCGTCCTCGCCGGGCTTTACATGCTCCTCCTGGCCTGGGTGCAGCCGTTCAGCTTCGCGGCCGAAGTCGGGGACGGGGGGAGCCTGACCCGCCTGGTCTACGGAGACGGTGTCGAGCTGCGCCGGGTGTTCGCCGCGCACGGGCTCACGGAGGAGGCCGCCGCCGCGCGCTTCCAGGAGCGGGCGAACGCCGCCGTCCCCCTGGCGACCGTCCTGTCGCTGGTGCCGCTGGCGATGATCCTCGGCGTGCTCCGGCGCGGCCGCCCGCTACGCGACCACTTCACCTTCCTGCTGGTGATGGCGAACGCCGTCTGGCTGGTGAGCCTGCTGGTGCTCCCGGTCTTCATGGCGAGCCGGACCGTGGGGGTGGCCCTGCTGTACGCGGGGATGTACCTCTACCTCGGCATCGGCTTCTTCGCCGTCTACGGCGGCCCGAGCCGAGCCGGCACGGCCGTCCGCTTCGCCGCGTGCGTGGCGAGCGACTTCGTCCTCAGGACCCTGGTGAGCGCCCTGCTCACGGTCGCCATCCTCGCCACGCTCTTCTATCCCTGAGCCCGGAGGGCGCCGTGCCGTCGAAGGAGAGCGTCACCTGGCGGGTCCCCGTCGGCGGCGAGGAGGTCACCGCCGTCCACGACCCGGCCGAGGCGTCGGCAGGGCCGCGCGTGGCCTTCGCCTGCGCCCACGGGGCGGGCGGGCACCTGGGCGACCGCGCCATGCTGGCGCTCTCCGCGGCTCTCCGCACGCGGGGCATCGACGTCGTCCGCTACAACTTCCCGTACCGGGAGAAGGGCTCGGGCCGCCCCGATCCCATGCCGCGCCTCCAGCCGGTGGTGGCCGCCGTCGCCGGGCACGTGCGCGAGGTGCTGCGGCCGGACGTGCTGCTCATCGGGGGCCGTTCGATGGGGGGACGGGCGGCCTCCATGCTGGCCGCGGACGGCTTCGCCTGCGACGGGCTCCTCCTCCTCGCCTACCCGCTCCACCCGGCGGGCCAGCCCGAGAAGCTGCGCGACGCGCATCTACCGGCCATCTCCGTCCCTGTCCTCTGCTTCAGCGGCACCCGCGACGAGCTCTGCCGGCGCGACCTGATGGAGCGCGCGCTGCAGACGGTGCGGACGGAGTGGAGGATGCACTGGCTGGAGGGGGCCGACCACAGCTTCCACGTCCTCAAGTCGTCGGGCCGGACCGACGCCGAGGTGCTCGCCGAGGTGGGGGAGGCCACGCGGGAATGGGTCGCCGGGCTCGGCCGGGCGCCGTCCTGATCCTACATCATTGTCCGCAGCGAAAACTGGACGTAGATTACGCCCGTCCAGATCCACCCGAAATCATCTTGACAAACCCAAGCGTTGGGTTACGTTTCTCATGCCGACCGTACTGCGTGAGAAGGGGTTCTCCGTGATGATCTTTCTGGACGATCATCCTCCGGCGCACGTTCACGTATTCAACGCAGGTGGCCGGGCTCGTATTTCGCTGGGGGGCGAGCACGGACCGGAAGTCCTCAGTGTGGACGAAATGAAAAAACCGGACGTGGCCAGGGCGGAGAGGATCGTCCGCGAGCACGTGGGAGAGCTTCTCGCGGTCTGGAACGAGCTTCACGGGAGCGTGAGCCGATGAGCAGGAGCACCCACGATTTCGATGAACGCTACGCCCGGGCAGTCGAGCAGGGAGCGCTCGAAGCCCGAACACAGCCGCGCGCCGTCTCCGCCCGCTACGATCCCGAGACCGGGCGCATCGAGGTGGAGTTGCGCAACGGGTGCCTCTTCGCGTTTCCCGCCCACCTGGCGCAGGGGCTCGGGGGAGCGACGCCGGAGCAACTCGCGAAGGTGGAGGTCCTGCCCACCGGGTACGGACTGCACTGGGAAGAGCTCGACGCGGATCTCTCCGTGCCCGGGCTGATGCAGGGGGTGTTCGGCACGGCAGCGTGGATGCGGGAGCTGGGACAGGCCGGCGGCAGGGTGCGCTCGCCGGCGAAGGCCGCCGCCGCCCGCGAGAATGGACGCAAGGGTGGCCGGCCGAGGAAACGTTCCTCGTCCCCCGCGGCCCGCGAGGGGTAGATGCCGAGGCGGCCCGGAAAGGCCCCTCGAGCGTTTCCCGGCCGGATCACACTCCCTTCGTCGGCGGGACCGCTCTCGGGAGCCGGACGGTGAAGACGCAGCCGTGCCCGAGCTCGCTCTCCACCTCGATCTCCCCGCCCATCTTCCGGA
>DASUNK010000475.1:0-4282 GCA_036277195.1 Longimicrobiaceae bacterium
CAGAAGTGCGCCGGCACGCGGATGGAGCCGGCGACGTCGCTCCCCAGCTCCAGCGCGGAGAAGCCGGCGGCGATGGCGGCGGCGCTCCCCCCGCTGCTCCCGCCCGGGGTGCGCGCCAGGTCCCAGGGGTTGAGGGTGCGCCCGCGCACGGGCGAGCTGCACTGCCAGTCGTAGGCGCCCAGGGGGACGTTGGTCTTCCCCAGCACGATGGCGCCGGCGGCCACCAGGCGCGCCACGGCGGTGGCGTCGCGCGCGGGGACGTTGTCGCGCATCGGCGGGTAGCCGAAGGTGCTGCGCATCCCCGCCACGTCGAAGGTGTCCTTGATGGTGACGGGGACGCCGTGCAGCGGGCCGCGGCTCTCGCCGCGCGCCAGCGCCGCGTCGGCCTCGCGGGCCTGGCGGCGGGCGCGCTCGGCGTGCAGGTCCACCACCGCGTTCACGGCCGGGTTCAGCGCCTGGATCCGCGCCAGGAACGCCTCCACCACCTCCACCGCCGTCAGCGCGCGCTCGCGGATGGCCGCGGCCAGCTCGGTGGCGGTGCGGTAGACGATCCCGGTGGCCTCCTCGGTGGCGGGCACGGCGCTACCCCAGCTCGCCCAGGGAGACGCGCGTCTCCGTCCCCGTCTCCATGTCCTTCACCGCGGCCACGCCGGCGGCCACCTCGTCGGGCCCCAGCACCACGGTGCGGCGGGCGCCCAGCGCGGACGCGTGCTTGAACTGCTTCCCCACCCCCTGCGCGCGGAAGGCGTACTCCACCGAGCGCCCCGCGTCGCGCAGGCGGTGCGCCAGCGCCAGCAGCGCCGGCTGCTGCTCCGGGGTGACGGCCACCAGGTAGTAGTCCAGCGCGGGGCGCGTGTCGGGGAGGAGCCCGCGGTCCGCCAGCAGCTCGCGCAGCACCACGTCGCCCATCCCGAAGCCGAGCGCGGGGAGGTCCACCCCGCTCAGGTTCTTCAGCAGCTGGTCGTAGCGCCCGCCGCCGCAGATGGCGCGCAGCTCGCCCTTCGCGTCGAACAGCTCGAAGACGATTCCCGTGTAGTACGCCAGCCCGCGCACCACCGAGAGGTCGAAGCGCACGTACCCCTCCAGCCCCATCGCGCGCAGGTGGGCGAAGTAGCGCCCCATGCGCTCGAGCTCGGGGGCGATGGCCTCGTGCGCGCCGTACGCCGCGCGCACCGCCTCGAAGTCGCGGTGGCGGAAGATCTCCAGCACCGCGCCCGCCACCGCCTCGGGGAGCTCCGCCTCCTGCGTCAGGCGGCGGGACAGCGCCTCGCGCGACTCGCGCTCCAGCTTGTCGACGATGTTGTAGACCACCGTCAGCCGCTCCTCGGGCACCCCCGCGTGCAGCAGGAGGGCGGCCAGCAGGCGCCGGTCCGAAATACGGGCCACGAAGTCCGCCGCGGTAAGGCCGAAGGCGCGCAGCATGTCGATGGCGGCCGCCAGCAGCTCGGCGTCGGCGGCCACGTCCTCCTCGCCGATGATGTCGAGGTTGAGCTGGAAGTGCTCGCGCAGCCGCCCGCGCTGCTGCCGCTCGTAGCGGAAGAGTTGGGGGATGGCGAACCACTTGATCGGCTTGCGCAGCCCCCCGGCGCGCGCGCCGGCCATGCGGGCCAGCGTGGGCGTCATCTCGGGGCGCAGCGCCACCTCGCGCCCGCCCTTGTCGGTGAAGGCGTAGAGCTGCTGCACGATCTCGGGGCCGCTCTTCTCGGCGTACAGCTCCAGCGGCTCCAGCGGCGGCCCGTCGTATTCCTGGAAGCCGTAGCGGCGCGCCACCTCGCGCCAGGTCCGCACGATGTGGTTGCGGACGGCGAGGTCGTCGGGATAGAAGTCGCGGAAGCCGGGAAGCGCCTGGAAGCTGGCCATAGCCGCGGAATGTAGGCCGCGGCGGGGGAAAGTGGAAGTGCGGGCGGAAAGGGTGCGAAGTGCGAGGTGCGAAGTGCGTTCAGCCCCCGGCGTCGAAGGTGCCGTGTCGCCCCGCGCCGGCAGCGAAGCGCGCCGCTCCCGCGCGTGCCTCCTCCAGCACCTCGCTCCCGCGCGCGAGCTCCGCGGCCAGCGCCTCGTCCCAGGACAGGTCCATCCCCTCGTACACGGAGCGGCGGTCCGCGCGCAGGCACGCCTGCGGGAAGGCGGCCAGCTCCCGTGCCAGCTCCAGCGCCGCCTCCTTCGCCGCGCCGCGCGGGACCACGCGGCTCACCAGCCCGATGGCGAGCGCCTCCCCGGCGTGCACGGGGCGGCCGGTGAGCACCAGGTCCAGCGCGCGGCCCAGCCCGATCAGCCGCGGCAGCCGCACCGTGCCCCCGTCCACCAGCGGCACGCCCCAGCGCCGGCAGAACACGCCGAGGACCGCGTCCTCCTCCATCACCCGCAGGTCGCACCAGAGCGCCAGCTCCAGCCCGCCCGCCACGGCGTGCCCGGCGATGGCCGCGACGGTCGGCTTCGCCGGCCGCAGCCGGGTGGGGCCCATCGGCCCGTCGCCGGAGGGCTCTACCCGGTTCCCCTCGCCCGCGGCCAGCCGCTTCAGGTCCGCGCCCGCGCAGAAGTGCCCGCCCGTGCCGTGGAGCACGGCCACGCGCGCCTCCGCGTCCACCTCGAACGCGCGGAAGGCCTCGGCCAGCGCCGCGGCCGTCTCGCGGTCCACCGCGTTGCGCGCCTCCGGGCGGTTCAGCCCGATCAGCGTCACGGAGCCATCGGTTTCTACGAGAACGGACATCGTGCCACCCCCTGCCGGGCGATTGGAAATCGCGGCAACAACCGCACGAAGTCCGCCTGCGCGGACTGCTCGGCCGCCCTCGCCGCGCTCCGGACACACCTGCCCGGGACAGCGGACGACGCATGCGTCGCCCCTACAGGCAAAACGCACTCAACCAACCTTGCAGTCCGCGAAGGCGGACTTCGTGCCGTCGTTGCCGCGGTTTCAACCGCCCGGTCGCCGCCGTCGCTGCCGCGATTTCAGTTGAATCCCACCAGGCACTATATTCCCGCCCCTGCCTGGGGCTGACCGGAAAAGGAGGAGTGGACGCGGATGGCGGTCTGGTGGGACATCCTGCTCATCCTGGCGGTGTGCGCCCTGGTGCTCCCCGCCCTGTGGGCGCTCCGCCCCGCGCGCGTGTCGCGCTGGATGGAGCCTGCCACGGCGGAAGCGCTGGGCGCCATGCGCATGTGGATCTCGGCCATCCTGCTGGCGAGCGTGCTCTGGGAGGACCTGGCCAGCACCGCCCACCTCCCGCGCGGCATGCTGCGCTACGACCACCAGTGGCTCCCCGAGCTGCTGAGCGCGCTCCCGCTCGGCTTCGACCGCTTCATGGCCAGCGCGGCCGCCCTCCAAGCCTTCGAGACCGCCACCGCCATGCTGCTGGGGCTGGCGATGGTGGGCCTCTTCACCCGCTGGACGGTGCCCGCGGCGGCGGTGGCCTACCTCCTCTTCGCCAGCATCCTGCGCAGCTACGCCTGGTTCTACCACACCGGGCTGGTGCCCCTCTACGCGCTCCTCCTCCTCTCCTTCACCCCCTGCGGCGACGCCTTCTCGCTCGACCGCCTGCTCCGCGTGCGGCGGGGCCTCCCCGTGCCCCCGGCGCGCGAGCCGCGGCTGCGCTACGGCGTGGGGCGCTACCTGGTGTGGATGGCGGTGGCGCTCCCCTACACCATGGCCGGGCTCAGCAAGCTCCGCAACGGCGGCCCGCTCTGGTGGCAGGGCGACCACATGAAGCAGATGCTCGTCTCCACCATCCTGGAGCCGATGCACTTCGACTTCCAGCTCACCTTCGGGCTCCTCCGCTGGCCCGGCTGGCTCTTCGACGCGCTGGGGCTGGCCGCCGTGCTCGGCGAGGTCACCTTCGGGCTGGTGCTGGTGAGCGCGCTGGCGCGCAGGGTCCTCCCCGCGCTGATGGCGGCGATGCACGTCGGCATCCTGGTGTTGATGAACATCCTCTTCCCCGACCTGATCGCCATCCAGGCCGTCTTCTACGACTGGACGCCGCTGCGCCGCCGGCTGGAGGCGTGGACGTCGCGCTGGCGGCGCGCCGCCAGGGCGCCGCCTCCGCTTCCCGAGCGCGTTCCGGACCCGGCGGTGCGCCGGCAGGCCGTCCTCGCCGCCGCCTTCCTGCTGGTGGCGAGCGTCTGCTGGGCGGGGCGGATCGAGGCCTTCCCGTTCACGGGGATGCAGATGTTCAGCCGCCGCCACCTGGCCGAGCCGGTGCAGTACGTGCGGCCGCTGGTGCGCTACGAGGACGGCACGGTGGCGCCGGCGCGCTGCGAGCGCTGGATCGGGGCGATGGCGGACAGCCGC
>DASUNK010000476.1:0-4917 GCA_036277195.1 Longimicrobiaceae bacterium
ATCTCGCGGGGCGGGCCGTACAGGCCTACTTCATCCCCACCGCCTCCTTCATCTTCTTGGTGATGGACTGCCGCACGTCGGCGAAGCCCTCCCAGGGGTCCGCCTTCAGCGCGCGCAGCCGGCGCAGCACTGCCGGGGGGGTGAAGACGTCGGACGTCAGGCGCGGCGAGAGCTCGTCCCAGCGCAGGGGGACGGAGACGGGGGCGTGCGGCTTCGCCCGGAGCGCGTACGCCGAGATGGCCGTGGCGCCGCGCGCGTTGCGCAGGTAGTCCAGGAAGATCTTCCCCTTCCGCTTGGCCAGCGTGCTCTTGGTCACGTAGCGCCCCGGGAAGCGTCCGGACATCGCGATCACGAAGCGGTGGGTGAACTCCTTCACCTCGTCCCAGCCGTTGCGCCGCGCCAGCGGCACCACCAGGTGCAGCCCCTTGCCGCCCGTGGTCTTCAGGAAGCTCCGCAGCCCGATCTCCTCCAGCTGCTCGCGCACCGCGAAGGCGGACTCCACCACCCGCTCCCAGGGCAGGTCCGTCGCCGGGTCCAGGTCGAGCACGAAGAGGTCGGGGCGCTCCAGGTTGTCGATGCGCGAGCCCCACACGTGCAGCTCCAGCGCGTACATCTGCGCCATCCCCACCAGCCCCGCCGCCGAGTCCACGTACATGTAGAGGTCGCCGCTCCCGTCGTTCTCCACCAGCTTCACGCGCCCCACGGCTTTCGGGAAGTTCTCCTCCGCGTGCTTCTGGAAGAAGCAGGGCGGGTTCCCCGCGCCCTCCGGGCAGCGCACCAGCGTCAGCGGCCGGCGCCCGCCGTAGGGGAGGAGCCAGGGCGCCACCGCCTCGTAGTAGCGCGCCAGCTCCAGCTTGGTCATCCCGATGCCGGAGAAGAGCACCTTCTCCGGGTGGGTGATCCGCACGCCGGCCACCTCCGCCTCGGGGCCGCCCTTGCCGCGCGAGCGCCGGCGTGGGGCGGGGGAGGGGAGCGAAGCGGACGAGGTTTTGGAATCATCCGTTTTCTTCCGGGAGGGCGGGGGTGGGGGGACCGGCTCCTCGCGCACCACCTCGCGGGGGGACTTGTCCTCGCGCAGCCCCTGGAAGGCGGGGTGGCGGAGGATGTTCTCGCCGGTCCACTCGGTGAAGGCCACCTCGCCCACCAGCTCGGGGCGGATCCAGTGCACGTCGCGCGGGCGCCGCCGCAGGTTGGCGAAGGGGGACTCGTCCGTCTCCAGCTTCCGCATGCGGGTGTGCATGCCGCGCAGCGTCTCGTCGTCGAAGCCGGTGCCCACCTTGCCCACGTAGACCAGGTCGCCGCCCTCGTACACCCCCAGCAGCAGCGCCCCGAAGCCGGTGCGCGAGCCCTTGGGGTCCGTGTAGCCGCCGAGGACGAACTCCTGCCGCCGCATGCACTTGACCTTCAGCCAGTCCTTGGTGCGCTTGTTGGCGGCGTAGCGGCTGTCGGCGCGCTTGGCGATGATCCCCTCCAGCCCCCAGCGGCACGCCTGGTCGTGGAAGACGCGGCCGTTCCCCACCACGTGGTCGCTGAAGCGGATCGGCCCCTCCGCCGGCAGGCCGGCCATCAGCGCGCGCAGCCGCTCCTTGCGGGCGAGGAGGGGAACGCCGCGCAGGTCGTAGCCGTCCAGGTACATCAGGTCGAAGACGAAGAAGACCAGCTCGTCCTGCCGCTCGGCGTGGATGGCGTTCTGCAGCAGCTGGAAGCTGGTGGTGCCGTTGGGGTGCATCACCACCAGCTCGCCGTCCACGATGGCCTGGCGCGCGGGGAGGCGGGCGAAGCGCGGCGCCAGCGCGGGGAACTGGCCCGTCCAGTCGTTGGCCTTGCGGGTGACCATGCGCACGCGGCCGCCGTCGATGCTCACCACCAGGCGGTAGCCGTCGTACTTGATCTCGTGCACCCAGTCGCCGCCGGCGGGCACGTCGTCCACCAGCGTGGCCAGCTCGGGGAGCATCACCTTCGGCATCGACGCCTTGCGCGCGCCGGGGAGCTCGGCGGGGGAGGGGCCGGTGCTCTCCGCCGCCGCCGGCCGGGCGGGCGGGGCCGCCTGCTTCCGTGCAGGCTGCTTCTTCTCCTCGCGGTTGGAGCGCCAGGTCGCGTCGCGGTCGGCGGCGATCTCGTCCATGGTGCGGCCGGTGTCGACGCTGGTGGTCTCCGCCTCGGTGATCTCGCCCTGCGTGGCGGGGCGGGCCTCCTCGTCGTCGCCCTTGAAGAGGAGCCACTGCTCCTTCTGGCCGTCGTCGCCGCCGCGGCGGCTGCGCACCAGGTGCCACTCGCCGCGCAGCCGCTCGCCGTGCAGGCGGAAGCGCAGGTGCCCCTTGCGGTAGCCCTTGTGGGGGTCGAAGGTGGGCTCCCAGCTGCCGCGGTCCCAGAGCATCACCGTGCCGCCCCCGTACTCGCCGCGGGGGATGATCCCCTCGAAGGTGCCGTACTCCAGCGGATGGTCCTCCACGTGGACGGCCAGCCGCTTGACGGCGGGGTCGAGGCTGGGACCCTTGGGCACGGCCCAGCTCTTCAGCACCCCGTCCAGCTCCAGCCGGAAGTCGTAGTGCAGGTGGCTGGCGGCGTGCTTCTGGACGACGAACGACAGCGCATCGCCCGCGCGCTCGGGATGCTCCCGGCCGCGTGGCTCGGCGGTGGCGTCAAAGTCTCGCTTGCGGTGGTATTCCTGGAGACCCATCAATCCGCGGGGTGGTGATGGCGGTGGCGGCTGAAGCCGCGGCTACAACCACGGAAAGCCTCGCAAACCGCGCGAGGCTTCACCTGCAGTCCGCGAAGGCGGACTTCGCGTGGTTCCAGCGGCAATTCATTCGCTCCGCTGAAGGTGTGGCACCGCGCGTCAGTCCGCCTTGCTCTTCGACCGCGTGCGGGCGCGCGGGGCGGGCTTCTCCTTCTCTTTCTCCTTCTCCTTGGCGCCCGACTTCGACGCGGTCGGGGAAGCCTTCTTCTTCGGCCGGGCCTCGGTGTCGGCGGCCACGCGGCCGCGCTCGCGGCTGGTGGCCTCCACGCTCTGCTTGAGCAGGGCCATGATGTCGACCACGTCGCCGCGCGGCTCCACCTCCTCCACGGGAGTCTCGTCCACCACCTCCGTCTGCCCGCTCTCGATGCGGCGGTGGATGAGCGACATCAGGTCGTCGCGGTACTCGTCCTTGTACTTCTCCGGCTCCCACTCGGCCGACATCCCCTCGATCAGGCGCTCGGCCATGTCCAGCTCGCGGTCGGCGACCCCCAGCTTGTCGAGGTCGTCGCCCGGGAGCTCCAGGTCGTCGATCGGGCGGATCTCGTTGGGGTAGCGCAGGATCTCCAGCACCAGCACGGGGCCCTGGGGCACCACGGCGGAGAGGTACTCGCGCGAGCGGATGACCACCTTGGCGATCCCCACGCGCTTGCTGCGGCGCAGCGCCTCGCGCAGGAGGGCGTAGGCCTTGGCGTTCTTCTTCAGCGGGGCCAGGTAGTAGGGCTTGTCGTAGAAGGTCGGCTCGATCTCGTCCAGCTCCACGAAGTCGGTGATCTCGACCGTCTGCGTCTTCTCGGGGTTGGCGCGGCGGAGGTCCTCGTCCGAGAGCACCACGTACTGCTCGTCGTCGTACTCGTAGCCCTTGACGATGTCCTCGAGCTCGACCTCCTCGCCGGTGGACTTGTTGTACTTCTTGTAGCCGACGGGCGACATGTTGCGCTTGTCGAGCTGGCGGAAGCTCAGCTCGTCCGGCTTCTCGGCGGAGAACAGCCCGACCGGGATGTTGACCAGGCCGAAGCTGATGCTGCCTTTCCAGATGGCACGTGCCATTGCGGGGCTCCTTGAGGACGTTTGGAGCCCCACCCGTGCAACCCGTACGCCACTTCGTATAATCTACATTATGTAAACTTGAGCCTGGGGAAAACTCAGGTGGTGCGTGGGCTTTCCCACGGCAGCCCACTTCCCTGTTGCCGGACCTGCGAGAAGGTGGGATCGAGACGCGTGTAGACGCGGTGAGCTTTATGCCGTGATGGCAGCGCGACTATTCAGCCGAGCGTTTCCAGGGCGCGGCGGGCCTCGTCGGCCACGTCCGAGTCCCGGCCGGCGGCGAGCGAGGCCAGCACGTCGCGGGAAGCCGGCGACGGGATCCGGGCGATGGCGGCGACGGCGGCGGTCTTCACCCGCCCCACCCGGCGCGACGCGAAGAGGGAGCGCTTGTTGACGAGGGCCAGCAGCACCGGGAGCGCCTCGGCCGAGCCGACCTTCCCGAGGGTGGTGACGGCGGCCACCTGCAGCTCCTCGTCGCTGGTCTCGTTGAGCAGCCGCGCCAGGAACGGGATGGACTGCGAGTCCGCCACCGACCCCAGCCCCTCGATGGCGGCGCGCTGCACCAGCCGCTCGCGGTCCGAGAGCAGGTCCACCAGCACCCGCAGCCCTCCGCGCCCGCCGAGGGTGGCGGCGTGGTGGGCGGCGTCCATGCGCACGGTGGGGTCCGCGTGCCCGGCCGCGTCGGTGACCCAGCGGATGGACTGCTCGGGCTCCACTTCGGGGAGGAGGGCGAGCTCCAGGATGACGCGAGCGCGGCCAGGCGACGGATCGGCGAGGGCGCGGGCCATCACCCGCCCCGCCAGCCCCTCCAGCCGCAGCAGGCCGCGGAAGATCTCGCGGCGCAGGTCCGGGTCGCCGGCGCGGAAGAGGACGCCCTCCAGCAGCGGGATGGCCTCGCCGCCCACGAACACCATGAAGCGGAGGATGCGCTCGCGCTCGGCGCCGGGGTGGCGCAGCAGCTCGGCCAGGTGCTGGAGCGTCTGCTCGGTGCCCACGCGGCGGAGCGCCTGCACCGCCGAGTCGCGGAAGACGCGGGAGCGGTCGGGGCGCTCGGCCTCGGTGACCAGCGCGTCGAGCAGGTGCACCGCGCGGGCGTGCAGGTCGGTGCGCACCAGGCGCAGGGCGGCTCGGGC
>DASUNK010000477.1:0-2269 GCA_036277195.1 Longimicrobiaceae bacterium
GGGTGGCGCGGGGCGCCGGAGACGCTCCGGGCGTGCCGGCGGTCCCCAGCCGCGCCCGCACCTCGGCGGCGAGGCTGCGCTCCGCCAGCCCGTCGTCCACCCGGTCCAGCACGGGGACGATGTCGCACCCGGCGGCGGCGAAGCGCTCCCGCTGCGCGGCGGCGAGCGCGTCCTGGAGCTCGTACAGCCGCGGGGCCAGGCTCCGGCCCTCGGGAGTGAGGGTGACCAGGCGGCGGCGCCCGTCGGCGCGGTCGCGGACGTCCGCCACCAGCCCGGCGGAGATCATGTCGCCGGCGATGGCGATGACGGCCGGGTGGGTGAGGCGCAGCCGCTCCGCCACCTCCATGATGGCGAGCGGACCCTGCTCGTGCAGGAGGCGGAAGGTCGAGGTCCAGCGGGGCCGGAAGCTCAGCCCCTCGGCGGCGTAGAGCTCTTCCTGCGCGCCGAGCAGCGCCTCCGTCATCCGGCGGAAGCGGTGGTCGAGCACCAGCGCGCCCAGTTCGCGTACGTAGTCCATGGGAGTGGAAGGTTAAGGTAGACGCTTACGTAGTTGATTACGTAATCAATAACCTTTCCGCCGGAGGTGCGCAAGCGTCTCGGTAGATGAGCAGCGGCCCCGGGCGGATCTCTCCGCCCGGGGCCGCCCGTACGTGCCCGGCTGACGTGGGGGAGGCGGGTCCTACACCTCCACCGGCGCCGCCTCGTCCACCACCCGCGCCCCGGCCTCGGCGCCCTCGGCCTCCTCAGCGCCCTCGCCGGCTTCCTCGGTCCCGAAGTCCACGTCGTTGTACCGGTAGATGCCGGTCCCCGCCGGGATCAGGTGCCCGATGATGATGTTCTCCTTCAGCCCCTGCAGGTTGTCGCGCGCGCCCCGGATGGCCGCGTCGGTCAGCACCCGCGTGGTCTCCTGGAACGACGCCGCCGAGATGAACGACTGCGTGGTCAGCGACGCCTTGGTGATCCCCAGCAGCAGCGGCTCCGAGATGGCCGCCTTCTTCCCGCTCTCGATCACCCCCGTGTTGGTGTCCAGGAACTCCGTCCGGTCCACCGTCTCGCCCTCCAGGAACTCCGTCTCGCCCGGCTCGGTGATGCGGACCTTCTGCAGCATCTGCCGCACGATGACGCCGATGTGCTTGTCGTTGATCTTCACGCCCTGCAGGCGGTAGACCTCCTGCACCTCGTTCAGCAGGTACTCCTGCACCGCGCGCGGCCCCTTGATCCGCAGGATGTCGTGCGGGTTGATCGGGCCTTCCGAGAGCCGGTCGCCCGCGCGCACGTTGTCGCCCTCGTGCACGCGCAGGTGCTTGCCCACCGGCACCTCGTACACCCGCTCGTTCCCCGCGTCGGGGATGACGATCACCTCGCGCTTGCCGCGCTTGATGTCGCCGAAGCGCACCGAGCCGTCGATCTCGGTGATCACCGCCGGGTCCTTCGGCTTGCGCGCCTCGAACAGCTCGGCGATGCGCGGCAGGCCGCCGGTGATGTCGCGCGTCTTGTACGCCTCGCGGGCGATCTTGGCCAGCGTGGCGCCCGGCTGGATCGCCTCGCCGTCGCGCACGGTGAGCTGCGCGCCCACCGGCACGATGAACTCGCGCAGCTTGGCGCCGGCGCCGTCGTGGATCTCGATCATCGGGTGCAGCTTCTTGCTGCGGTCCTCGATGATCACCATCTGCCGCCGGCCCGTGCTCTCGTCCAGCTCCTCGCGCACCGTCTCCTCGTCGACGATGTCGATGAAGCGCACCGTGCCGCCGAAGTCGGCCACGATCGGCTCGGAGTACGGGTCCCAGGAGAAGAGGGTGTCGCCGATGGCCACCTTGGCCCCGTCGGTGACGGTGATGGTGGCGCCGTACGGCACCGAGAGCCGGCTGCGCACCGCGCCCTCGGCGGTGCGCATCAGGATCTCGCCCTCGCGGCTGGTGACGATGCGCTGCGCGTCCGGCGTCTCCACCGTGGTGATGCGCTCGAACTGGGCGATCCCCTCCACCTTGCTCTTCCGCACCGTGGTGGCGGCGATGCGCGCCGCCGTGCCGCCGATGTGGAAGGTGCGCAGGGTGAGCTGGGTCCCCGGCTCGCCGATCGACTGCGCGGCCAGGATCCCCACCGCCTCGCCCGGGTCCACGATCCCCATGGTGGCCAGGTTGCGCCCGTAGCACTTCACGCACAGCCCGCGGCGGCTCTCGCAGGTGAGCACGCTGCGGATGCGCACCGTCTGGATCCCCGCGTCCTCGATGAAGTCGGCGGCCTCCTCGTCGATCATGGCGCCGGCCTC
>DASUNK010000478.1:0-4540 GCA_036277195.1 Longimicrobiaceae bacterium
GCCGGTGAAGGGCGGCTCCGCGCGCTCCACGCGCAGGTGCACGGGGCGCGAGCGGAACTTGAGCGTGCGGTTGCGGATGAGGGCGCCGGGAAGCAGCCCCGCCTCGCAGAGGATCTGGAAGCCGTTGCAGATGCCCGCCACGGGGCCGCCGTCGTTGGCGAAGGCGATCACCTCGCGCATGATGGGGCTGTGCGCCGCGATGGCGCCCGCGCGCAGGTAGTCGCCGTAGCTGAAGCCGCCGGGAAGGAAGACGGCGTCCACCCCCTGCAGATCGTGGTCCTTGTGCCACAGGTAGACCGCCTGCGCGCCCAGCCCCTCCTGGACGGCCTTGTAGCAGTCGTAGTCACAATTGGAGCCGGGAAAGGTCACCACCCCGTACTTCATCGCGCGCTCCCGGCGGGCTCGTGCACCGCCACGGCGTAGTCCTCGGTCACCGGGTTGGCCAGCAGCTGGCGGCACATGGCGTCCACCCGCTCACGCGCCTCCTCGCCCGATTCCGCGGCCAGGGTGAAGACGATCAGCCGCCCCACGTGCACCTCCGTCACCCCGTGGTGCCCCAGCGAGGCGAGCGCCCCCGCCACCGCGTTCCCCTGCGGGTCCAGGATCCCCCGGCGCGGGGTGATGCGGATCTCGATCCGGTAGTCCGTCACGGCTCGGCCTCGTCGGTGGGGGGCCGCGCCCGCAGGTCGGGGCGCGGCCGGATCTCCTCGTACTCCATCTCCCGCACGTCGTCGGCCTCCGGCTCCTCGTCGAGCAGCGGGTCCACCTCGGGGAGCTTCTCGTCGAAGCCGCCCAGCACCGAGCGCAGCAGCCCGTAGGTGATGTAGAGGATGGCGAAGGGGAAGAAGAAGTACTGGGGATAGGTGAAGGCGGCGGTGAGGCTGAGGATAGCCACGAAGAAGGCCAGCCGGCCGCTCCACGCGCGGATGTTGAAGCGCGGCACCACCGGGTAGAGCACGTTGCTCACCATCAGCACCCCCATCGCCATGGTGAGCCACCCGGCCGCCTTCTGCGGGTCGAGCCCGGAGAAGTTGTCGCGCCAGAACGGGGTCTGGGTGAAGATCCAGAAGGTGGCCAGGCAGGAGCCGGCGGTGGGCGAGGGGAGGCCGTGGAAGGCGGCCTTGGCGGTGCCGGCCTGCTCGATGTTGAAGCGCGCCAGCCGCACCACGGCGGCCACGATGTAGAGGAAGGAGAGGATCCACCCCCACTCGCCCTGCCCCTGCTGGCGGAAGAACTCGAAGTAGACGATGAGCGCCGGGGCCACGCCGAAGGAGATGGCGTCCACCAGCGAGTCCAGCTCCTCGCCGAAGGCGCTCCCGGTGGCGGTGAAGCGGGCGATGCGGCCGTCGAGCATGTCGAAGACGCCCGCCACCACGATGAGCCACCCCGCCGTCTCGAACTCGCCGCGCGAGGCGTGGACGATGGCCCATACCCCCAGGAAGAGGTTGGCCAGGGTGAAGGCGCTGGGGAGGATGACGATCGCGCGCAGGCGCCGGCGCCGGGGCGGGCCCAGCAGGTCCGTGGAGGGCCTGGGCGCCGCCAGCGGGCGGTCGGGGCGGATCATTCCGCGCCCTCCGCGGCCAGGGGGAACGCCTCCAGCGTGTACCCGGTGAGGCGGCGGAAGACGTCCTGGTAGCGGCGCGAGGTCTCCTCCACCACCTCGGGCGGGAGCGCGGGGGCGGGATAGGCCTTGTTCCACCGCCCCTCCGCGGTGAGCGCCTCCAGGTAGTCGCGCAGGGGCTGCTTGTCGAGCGAGGGCTGGCCCCGCCCGGGCGCGTACCGGTCCGCCGGCCAGAAGCGCGACGAGTCCGGCGTGAGCATCTCGTCGATGACGCGGATGATGCCGTCGTCGCCGCGGCCGAACTCGAACTTGGTGTCGGCCACCAGGATGCCGGCGTCGCCGGCCAGGTGGCGCCCGCGGGCGTAGAGCGCCAGCGAGGCGTCGCGCAGGCGCCGGGCCGAGTCGTCGCCCACCAGGGCGCCCATCTTGGTGAAGGGGATGTTCTCGTCGTGCCCCGTCTCCGCCTTGGTGGCGGGGGAGAAGACCGGTGGCTCCAGCCGGTCCGACTCCACCAGCCCGGGCGGGAGCGGCTCGCCGGCCAGGGTGCCGCGCTGGCGGTACTCCTTCCACGCCGAGCCGGCGAGGTAGCCGCGCACCACGCACTCCACCGGGAAGGGGGTGAGCCGGCGCACCAGCATCCCGCGGCGCGCCCACAGCGCGCGGCTGCCGCGCAGCGCCGGGTAGCGGGCGGCGATGGCGTCGGGGTCCACGGAGAGGAAGTGGTTGGGCACCAGCTCCGCGGTGCGGGCGAACCACCAGGCGGAGAGGAGGGTGAGCACCTCGCCCTTCCGGGGGACCGGGTCGGGCATCACCACGTCGAAGGCGCTGACGCGGTCGGTGGCCACCATCAGGAGCGCGTCGCCCAGGTCGTACACGTCACGGACCTTCCCCCGCACGCGGAGGGGGAACGGCAGGTCGGTGCTGACCAGGGCGGGAGTCAGGATTCGGCGCTCCGGAAAGGGTTTTCCCGAGCACCCAAGGTAAGCGACCGTCCGGGGCGGGGCAACCGGACGAGGGACTGTGCGCCCGCCCCGCGTCGGCTTATGTTTACGGAGCCCCCGGCGGCCGCGGGGCACGTCGCCCTTCCCGGCCGCCATCGCCCTCCGCGCCCCCTCACGGCCCGCGCTCCGCGGGCAGGGCGGGTGTCCCATGCGCCTCCTCCTCCGTTCTCGCCGACTGCCGCTCCTGGCGCTGGCCGCGCTCCTGGCCGCCTCCGGCGCCGCGGCCCAGGACACCACCACGCTCAGCCGCGTGCGGCAGCAGCAGCAGCCCACGCAACAGCAGCAGCCCGGGCGGGTGACCGTCCCGCGCGTGCTCGGGATGTCGCGCGACGAGGCCTCGGCGGCGCTCGGCCGCGTCGGCATCAAGGTGGCGCAGGTGGACTCGATGGAGTCCGGCGGCACGCCGGGCACGGTGGTGCGCCAGCTGCCCACCGCGGGGAGCGTCGTCCCCGCCGGCACCACGGCCACGCTGGTGCTCGCCCGCGAGCGCGTCGTGCGCGAGGTGGCCGTCCCGAACGTGGTGGGCCAGCCGATGGTGCTCGCCAGCGGCGTGCTGCTGGCCAGCGGCCTCCGGGTCGAGGGAGTGGACTCGGTGGAATCGTCCGCCCGGCGCGGCACCGTGGTGACGCAGGAGCCGGCGGCCGGCACGCGCGTGCCGCGCCGCACCGGCGTCCGCCTCACCCTGGCCGCGGCGCCGCAGGCGCTCACCGTGCCGGACCTCACCGGGCTGACGCCGGAGCGCGCCCGCACGGTGCTGGAGCGGTCGCGGCTGCGGCTGGCGGGGGTCGATTCGGTGCAGCGCGAGGGCGGATCGGGGGAGGTGGCCGGGCAGCGGCCGCAGGCCGGCGCGCAGGTTCGGCCCGGCGCGGGCGTCTCCGTCACGGTCACCGTGCCGGTCCCGGAGCCGGTCCTCACCACCGTGCCGGAGCTCGCGGGGCTCACGCCGGAGCGGGCACGGGCGACGCTGGAGCGCGCGCGGCTGCGGCTGGCCGGCGTGGACTCCTTCACCGTCGACGGCGGGCAGGGCACCGTGCAGCGCCAGCAGCCGCGTGCCGGCACCCGGGTGGAGCCGGGGTCCGGCGTCTCCATCACCCTGGCGGTGGCGGTGGCGCTGGTGACGGTGCCGAACCTCTCCGGGCTGACGCCGGAGCGTGCCCGCGCGGCGCTGGAGCGGGCGCGGCTGCGGCTGGCGGGGGTGGACTCGCTGGAAGCCGAGGGCGCGGCGGGGACGGTGGCGCGGCAGCGGCCCGCGGCCGGCGCGGAGGTGCGGCCGGGGAGCGGCGTGTCGGTGGACGTGCGCGTGCCGCCGCCGCCCGACGAGCCCGATCCCCCGGAAGAGGAGCCGGCCGACAGCGTGCCGGCGCAGGAAACGAACGTCACCGTTCCCGACGTCGTCGGGCAGACCGTGGCGCAGGCGCGCGGCACATTGGCCGGCGCGTCGCTGGGGTTCGACGCGGGGCCGGCGGGCGCGGATTCGCTCGCGCAGGTGGCCTCGCAGACGCCGGCCGCGGGCGCGACCGTACCGGCGGGGACGGTGGTGCGGCTGGTGCTGGATCTCTCGGAGGAGGCGGGCGGACCGGTGGTCGTCCCGCCGCCGCCGGCGGACGGCCGCGACGGGACCGGGCCGGGCCCCACGCCTCCCCCGGACGATTCTCCCGCGCGGCCGCTGCTGCCCTGGATCGCGCTGGCGGTGCTCCTGCTGCTCGTCGGCGGAGCGCTGCTGGCGCGGAGGGTGGCGCGCGGCGGGCGCGGTGCGCCGGCGCCGGTCGCCGCTCCTCCAGGCGCCATCCAGCTTCCGCCGATCCTGCAGGTGTTCCCGGCGTGGGACCCGGGTGCGCAGAGCGTGGCCGCCGCGAAGGTGGACGGCCCGCTGCTGGTGATGCCCGAGGTGCGGCTGGCGGTGCGCAACGGAGAGGGAGACGGGAACGGGACCGTGTCGTCCGACGGACCACTCGTGCTGCAGGAAGAGGTGAGCCAT
>DASUNK010000479.1:0-4593 GCA_036277195.1 Longimicrobiaceae bacterium
CCCAGCGGTAGTGGGGGAGGCGCTCGGGCCAGCGCTCCACGTCGGCCCCGGCGCGGAAGCACGCCTCCACGGGGGCGCGCATGACGGTCTCGTCCACCGTGTACATCAGTGCGAAGTGCGAAGTGCGAAGTGCGTCCCGGAGCCGTCTGACAACCCTCTCCCGGAACGGGGGAGGGTGGCGAGCCTGAGCGAGCCGGGTGGGGGCCTACCGCTCCACGAAGTCGTCGTCCGCGCTGAGGCCGCGGCAGAAGGCGGCCACCAGCCGCACCGCGGCGTCCAGGTCGTCCAGCGCCACGATCTCGTTCGGGGTGTGCATGTAGCGGTTGGGGACGGAGATCACCCCCGTGGCCACCCCGGTGCGCTGGAGGTAGATGGCGTCCGCGTCGGTGGAGGTGTAGCGCGGGCTCGCCATGACGGTGTAGGGGATGGCCTCGCGCTCCGCCGTCTCGGCCAGCCGCTCGAACACCAGCGGATGGGTGGCGGAGCCGCGCGTGAGCACCGGGCCGCTCCCCAGCCGGTGCTCCCCCACCTGCTTCTTCTCCACCCCCGGCGCGTCGGTGGAGAAGGTGAGGTCCACCACCAGCGCCACCTGCGGGTCCGCCCGGAAGGTGGCGGTGCGCGCGCCGCCGCCGTGGTAGCCGATCTCCTCCTGCGTGGTGGCGACGGCCGTCACCTCGGCCGCCGGCGGGGGGCCGCCCGCCAGCTCGCGCAGCGCCTCCAGCACCACGAAGGCGCCGATGCGGTTGTCGGCCGAGCGCGAGGCGATCCGCCCGTTCCCCAGCTCCAGCACCGGGGCGGCGATCACCGCGGGGTCGCCCACGCGCACCCCCCGCTCCAGCACCTCCGAGCGGTCGCGGGCGCCCAGGTCCACCCAGAGCTCCGTCACCTTGACGCCCTTCTCCTCCTCGGCGCCCTTGATGAGGTGCACCGGCTTCTTCCCGATCACCCCGGGGAGCTCGCCCCGGCGGGTGAGGATGCGCAGCCGCTGCCCGACGAGCACCTGCGGGTCCCACCCGCCGATGGCGTCCACGTAGAGGAAGCCGTCGTCGTCGATGTGGGTGACCATCAGCCCGATCTCGTCGATGTGGCCGGCCAGCATGACGCGCGGCGCGCCCCCCGACCCGACGACCGCCAGCGAGTTGCCGGCCACGTCGCCGTCCACCCGCTCGGCGAAGCCCTCGGCCTCGGCCCGCCACACCCGCGCGGCGCCGATCTCGAACCCCGAGGGGCCGGGGGTGTCCAGCAGGCGCTTGAGGAACTCGTAGGAGCCGGGATGCATTCAGGGCGGGGGTGCGAAGTGCGAAGTGCGAAAGCGTCAGCCGCCCGCGGCCTGGGCGTGCAGCTCCAGGAAGCGCGTGAGGATGCGGTGCGTCAGCCCCCAGATCACGTAGCCGCGCGTGCCGTACGCGGGGAAGCGCAGCGTGGCCCCGCCCGCCAGCTCGTGCAGGTACTCGACGGTGGTGCCGGGGTCGCTCAGCTCGCCCACGGGGATCCACACCGCCGCCTGTACCTCGTGGTTGGGCACCGGCTCCACCCCGGGCTCGACCGCGAAGACGAAGGGAGTCACCGCGATGCGCGGCGCGCCCGAGCGCGGGGCCACCTCGTCCAGCACGCCCAGCAGGCGCCCGTGCGCGTCCAGGTCGATCCCCACCTCCTCGCGCGTCTCGCGCACCGCCGTGGCGGCGGCGTCGGCGTCCCGCGGGTCGGCGCGGCCGCCGGGGAGCGCCATGTGCCCCGACCAGGGGTCGCCCTCGCGCTCGGCGCGGCGGATGAGCAGCAGCTCCAGGTCGTCCGGGGCCGGGCGCACCAGCAGTGCCACCGCCGCCCGCGCGGGCGGCGGCGCCTGCGGCGGGGCTGCCAGCCCCGGGGTCGCCGCCAGCGCGGCCTGGAGCGCGGCGATCCTGGGGTCGGGCACGCGTCGGTCTCTGGGAGTGCGGATCGTGCACGGCCGCTTGCCGCCGGGCGGGCAGGAGGTTATCACAATCCGTCCATATCGGCAACGCCACGCCCCCCGCCCGCTCCCGTCACCATGCTGCGGCTGCACGACGTACAGGAGGCCCGGCGGCGCATCGCCGGCCAGGTGGTGGTCACGCCGTGCACCCCCTCCGACGCGTTCGGGGAGATGTTCGGCGGCCGCGCCTTCTTCAAGTTCGAGAACCTGCAGCGCACCGGCTCGTTCAAGGAGCGGGGCGCGCTCAACAAGATGCTCACCCTCTCGCCCGAGGAGCGCGGGCGCGGGGTGATCGCCGCCAGCGCCGGCAACCACGCGCAGGGGGTGGCGTTCCACGCGCGCCGGCTGGGCATCCCGGCGACCATCGTGATGCCCGAGAGCACCCCGCTGATGAAGGTGGCCAGCACCGAGCGCTACGGGGCCCGGGTGGTGCTGCACGGGAGCGTGTACGACGAGGCCATGGCCGAGGCGCTGCGCATCCGCGAAGAGGAGGGGCAGGTGCTCATCCCCCCCTTCGACGACGAGGCGGTGATCGCGGGGCAGGGGACGATCGGGCTGGAGCTGCTGGAGCAGTGCCCGCAGCTCGACGCGGTGGTGGTGGGAGTGGGCGGCGGGGGGATCATCTCCGGCATCGCCCTGGCCCTCAAGGAATCGCGGCCGGGGGTGCGGGTGATCGGGGTGGAGAGCGCGGCGCTCCCCGCGGCGCTGCGGGCGCGCGAGGCGGGCGCCCCGGTCACCATCCCCCCCGCCGACACCATCGCCGAGGGCATCGCGGTGCGCCGCATCGGCGAGGTGACCTTCCCGCTGCTGGAGCGCTACGTGGACGAGCTGCTGGCGGTGGACGAGGAGGAGATCGCCAGCGCGGTGCTCCTGCTGCTGGAGCGCGAGAAGACCGTGGCCGAGGCCGCCTGCGCCGTCACCGTGGCGGCGGTGGTGAACGGGCACGTGGCGGGGCTGGAGGGGAAGAACGTGGTGATGGTGCTCTCCGGCGGGAACATCGACGTCACCCTGATGGCCCGCATCATCGAGCGCGGGCTGGTGAAGGACGGCCGGATGGCCCACCTGACGGTGCGGGTGAAGGACCGGCCGGGCGCGCTGGCGGCGCTCACCGCGCTGCTGGCCGAGTCGGGCGCCAACGTGGTGAGCCTGGACCACCGCCGCGGCTACCACGGCCTCTGGCTGACGGAGGCCGAGATCGCGCTGACGCTGGAGACGCGCGGCCCCGCGCACGTGCGCGAGCTGGTGGAGCGGCTCACGTCGGCGGGGTACGCGGTGAACCGGGAGTGAGTCCGCCGGTGGACGAGCGGGAGGGCACGCTCCGGGAGACGATCTTCACCCGCGACGGGCACCGCTGCGTCTACTGCGCGGGGGTGTACCCGGCGGAGCAGCTCAGCCTGGACCACGTGCAGCCCCGCATGCGCGGCGGCGACAACTCGCCCGGGAACCTGGTGACCGCCTGTAAGGGGTGCAACACCCGCAAGGGGAACCTGGCCGCCTGGGCCTTCCTGGCGGAGCTGGCCGAGGAGCGCGCCAACTTCCTCCGCTACGCCACGCACGCCTGGTCGCGCCACCGCCGCGCGGTGGAGGAGGCCGCCGAGGCCGCCCGCCGCCGCGCGCGCTGACCGCCATCACCCGCCACTCTTTCCGCCCGCTCCGCGCTCCGCTGGCAGCCCCCTTGCATAACCCGTGGATGGCGGTTGGGTCACGCCTGAAACGGAAGGAGCAGGGCGCCTTGGCACGCAGCAGGACGATGCAGGTGGAGCGCACGCTGAGCATGGCGACGCGCTTCCTGGAGGAGATCCGCTCCGACATCGGCCGGACCGCGCTGGACGGCATGGACACCCCGCCCCGCCTCCGCGCCATCCACGAGCGGCAGGGGCACGCCACCCCGGAGTTCCGCACCCTGGCCATCCCGATGCCCGACGGGGCCGCGGGGGCCTCGCCCGAGATCCTCTCCGGCGCCATCGCGCGCTACGCCGCCTCCAAGCAGCCGGACTGCCTGATCCTCGCCTTCGAGGCGGAGATGGAGGCGGGCCCGGTGCTGATCGCCGAGGCGCGCGACCGGGCGGGGACCCGCCTCTTCTGGATGCAGCCGTACACGGTGCAGGCCACGCACGTGGAGTGGGGCGAGCCGCTGCACGACGGCTGGCAGGACCCGGGAGGGGAGGAGATGATCCTGGACGCGGCCTTCCGCCGCATCCCCGCCGCCGGCGACGGGGACGGGGCACGCCGGCCGCGCACCCACGCCCGGGCGGCGCCGTAGGTCAGCCGGCCGAGCCCGGGCGCGGCGCCGCGCCGAAGCGCTGCTCCAGCTCTCCCAGCACCTCGTCGAGCGGCAGCCCCTTCTCCCTGCACAGCACCAGCAGGTGGAAGAGGAGGTCCGCCGCCTCGGCGCGCAGCTCCGCGGTCCCCTCGTTCTTGGCGGCGATGATGGTCTCGGCCGCCTCCTCGCCCACCTTGCGGAGGATCCGGTCCAGCCCCCCGGCGAAGAGGCGGGTGGCGTACGACCCCTCGGGCCGCTCCGCCCGGCGCGCGGCGAGCACCTCCTCGAGGCGCGCCAGCACCGGGCGCGCGTCCGGGGCGGGGGAGAGCGCGCCGTCCGCGTCCACCGTCCGGTGGAAGCAGGTGCGCTCGCCGGTGTG
>DASUNK010000480.1:0-2046 GCA_036277195.1 Longimicrobiaceae bacterium
CACGTCCAGCAGCCCGTACGGCGCCGTCGGCTCCTCCACGTCCCCCAGCAGCCCGCGGAAGAACCGCTCGTGCTCCTCCTGGCTCACCCCCAGGCGCGCCTGCGCCACGTAGTTGCGGAACGGCAGCGGCGCCGGCAGCTCGGACTCGCGGCCCAGCAGGTGCGCCGAGATCTCCTCCTGCAACACCTCCAACGACTCGCGGTCGTCCGCCAGGTGGTGCATGAGCATCAGCAGCAGCCACCGGCCACGTGCGCGGTCCTCGGCGATGCACGCCAGCAGCAGCGGCGCCCGCCTCAGGTCCATCCGGTACTGACGAGGGTCATAGCGCCGCCACAGCTCCTCGGCCGCATCCTCTGCCTCCGCATCCAGCTCCACCTCCTCCACCGGCAGCGGCGCGTGCCGCCAGACGACCTGCACCGGCTCGCGCAGCCCCTCCCAGGCCACGGCCGTGCGCAGAACGTCGTGGCGATCGATCACCGCCTGCAGTGCCGCCAGGTGCTGCTGCAGACGCGCGCGGGTGTCGAACTCGGTCACCGTCGACATCAGGTACGGGTCCCCCTCCTCCGACAGCAGGTGGTGGAAGAGGAACCCATCCTGCAGGTGGGTCAGCGGGTAGATGTCCTGCACGTTCGCGGCTCCGCCCGGCACCTCCGCCACGATCCGGTCGATCTCCGCCTGGCTCAGCTCCACCAGCGGCAGCATCTCCGGCGTGATGGACCCGCACCCCTCCGGGATCCCGTTCGCGGGGACCTCCACCTCCAGAGACGCCCGGCCCACGGCCAGGGCCAGCTCGGCCAGCACCGGCGTCGTGAACAGTGCCCGCACTTCCATGTACAGCCCCACCCGCCGCATCCGCCCGATCAGCTTGATCGCCAGGAGCGAGTGCCCGCCCAGCTCGAAGAAGTGGTCCCACCGCCCCACCCGCTCTACCCCCAGCACCTCGGCCCAGATCTCCGCCAGCGCCGCCTCCACCTCCCCCAGCGGTGCCTCGTAGCTCCGCCGCGCGTACGCATCCCCCTCCGGCGCCGGCAGCGCCTTCCGGTCCAGCTTGCCGTTCGCGGTCAGCGGCTGCCGCTCCAGCGAGACGAACGCCGCCGCCACCATGTACTCCGGCAGGCTCTGGCGCAGGCGGTCGCGCAGGACTGCCGCCTCCGCATCGCCCACCACGTACGCCACCAGCCGCCGGTCGCCGGTCTCGTCATCGCGTACGACGACGGTGCAGTCCCTGACGCCGGGCGCCTGGCGCAGCGCGGCCTCGATCTCGCCCAGCTCGATCCGGAACCCCCGGATCTTCACCTGCTCGTCCAGGCGGCCCAGGTACTCCAGCGTCCCGTCCGCCAGCCACCGCACCCGGTCGCCGGTCCGGTACAGCCGGCCGGGGGCGAACGGGTCGTCCACGAAGCGCTCCGCGGTCAGCTCCGGGCGGTTCAGGTACCCGCGCGCCACCCCCGCGCCGCCCACGTACAGCTCGCCCGGCACCCCGATCGGCACCGGCCGCCGCGCCGGGTCCAGCACGTACAGCCGCAGGTCGGGGATCGCCCGCCCGATGGGGCTCCCCGATCCGCCGAAGACGTCCTCGCGGCCGAGCGGCCGCCAGGTCACGTGCACGGTGGTCTCGGTGATCCCGTACATGTTCACCAGCCGAGGCGTCTCGGCGCCGCGGCGCTCCACCCACTCGCGGAGCGTGGCGGGCTCCAGCGCCTCGCCGCCGAAGACCACCACGCGCAGCGCCAGGTCGCCGCCCCGCTCGCCGTCGACGCGGATGAACTGCCGGAAGGCCGAGGGCGTCTGGTTGAGCACGGTGACGCCCTCGCGCTGCACCAGCGCGTGGAAGGCATCGGGGTCACGGCTCACGTCGAACGGGACGACGACCACGCGGCCGCCGTAGAGGAGCGCGCCCCACAGCTCCCAGACCGAAAAGTCGAAGGCGTAGGAGTGGAAGAGCGTCCACACGTCGTCCGGGCCGAAGCCGAACCACGCGTCCGTGGCGCTGAACAGGCGGGCCACGTTGCGGTGCTCGATCAGCGCTCCCTTGGGCGCGCCGGT
>DASUNK010000481.1:0-2900 GCA_036277195.1 Longimicrobiaceae bacterium
CGCGGGAGCACCACGCGCACCCCCGCCGCCGCGGCGGGGGCGGCGGCCGCCTCCCAGTCGCGCACCACCTCGGCCAGGAAGCCGCTCCCGGGCGTGCTCCCCTCGTGCAGCGGCTCGTCGCCGCGGTCGCCGTAGAGCCCCACCGCCGAGGCGGAGACCAGCACCCGCGGCCCGTCCGCCATCCCCGCCAGCGTCGCGGCCAGGCGGCGGGTGGCGTCCACCCGGCTCTCGCGGATGCGGCGCCTGCGCGCCTCGGTCCAGCGCCCGCCCACGTTCTCGCCCGCCAGGCTCACCACCGCGTCCACGCCGGCGAGCGCCGCGGGGTCGGCGCGGCCCCGCGCCGGGTCCCACTCCGCCTCGTTCGGGTGCCGGGGTGGGCGGCGCACCAGCCGGCGTACCGTGCTCCCCTCCCCCTCCAGCCGCCGCACCAGCGCGCTGCCGATGAGCCCGGACGCGCCGGTGACCGCCACGTGCGCCGGGAGCGGGGGGAGGGAGGTTTCCTCGGGCTGCTGCATGGTGCGCTCCGGGTGTGAGGGAGATGACAGGATAGAAAAAGAGACGGCCTCTCGCGAGGCCGTCTCCGTCACCCGATGCCCGATCGAGCCGTCAGAGGAAGCGCTCCAGCTCGAAGCGGTCGCGGCTCAGGTAGCGGCCTTCCAGGCGCACGTAGTCGCCGTTGCGCAGCCGGCGGAAGCGGTCCGCGTCGGTCGAGCGCGGGTTGTACGGCATCGACACCACCGTGGTCCCCAGGTTGGTGCGCAGCTCGAAGAGCCCGCGGTTGTAGTCGACCTGCCCCACGTTCCCGGTGAGCTGCTGGACGTCGTTGCCGAACGTGCCGCCGCCGTTGTCGGTGGGGGTGCCGCCGTTGCGCTCCTGCACGCTCTGCTGCACGTAGATCTGGTCGGTGTAGGCGTTGCCCTGCTGGTCCTGCTGCACGCGGACGATCACGTAGTCGCCCTGCTCCAGCGCCGTCACGGGGTACTGCCGCTGCTGGTAGATGACCTGCGTGCGGCTGTCGTACGTCACGGTGCCGGTGCGGCCGTCCTGCAGCCGCAGGCCGATGCGCTGCTGCCGCTGGTCCACGTACTGGATCTCGCCGCCCAGCTCGTTGTTGCTGGCGCCGCCCGCGGGGGTGAGCACGCCCCCCAGCACGTCGGCGATCGGCCCCGAGCAGCCGCCGGCCGCGGCGGCCAACGAGACCGCCAGCGCCGCGCCGCCCAGCCGGTTGAGGATCTTCTTCATCGTCCCGCCCCCTCGTTGCGGTTTCACCTGCGCTCCGCCGGGCGAATCCGCCCGGAGAGGGGGAAGCATGTGGCAAACCGGATGCCAGCGATTCCGTTAATCGCTTGAGGGGAAACGACTTGCCGCCTCCACCCAGCCGGTGACCAGTGGATGTGCCCGTCCCCGCAGCGCCGCGCGCTCGGGCTGGAAGAGGGTGGCGAGGAAGAAGGGATGCCCCTCCAGCTCCACCACCCGCGCGTCGCCCGCGGCGTCCTCGCCGGTGACGCGCAGGCCGCCGGCCTCCAGCGCGGCGCGGAAGGCGGGGTTCAGCCCGAAACTGCAGTGGTAGCCCTCCACCAGCCGCTCCGCGCCGCAGAGCGCGCGGGCGCGCGAGCCGGCGCGCAGCACCACCTCGCCCTCCATCTCCACCAGCGAGCACGCCAGCCGGGTGACCAGGAGCGTCTCCGCCTCGGGGTGGGTCTCCGCGTGCTCCGCGCCCGCCATCCCCAGCACGCTGCGGGCGTACTCCAGCACGGCGTGCTGGAAGCCGCCGCAGGTGCCCAGGAACGGCACCCCACCCTCGCGGGCGTGGCGGATGGCCCGCAGCGCCCCCTCGGTGCTGGCGTACGGGCTGGCGGGGACGCACCAGAGGCCGTGGAAGTCCGGCAGCGCCGCGCCGCCGGTGCGCTCGAGCTCCGCCGTGCCGAGCCATTCCGGCTCCACCATGCGCCCCAGCGCCTCGCCCGCCAGCGCCAGCGCGAGCGGGATGGCCCGGTGCGCGGTGACGGCCGGGTCGTGGTCGCCGATCAGCCCGATGCGGACGACGCTCATCACTCCTCCATCCCCAGGTACGCCAGGAAGGCGCGCGACAGCTCGCCGGCGAAGCGCTCGTCCGTCCACCCCGCCCCCTCCAGCCACTGGGGGCGGAAGAGGACGGCCTCGCGCAGCAGCGTCCCCACCAGCACCAGGGCGAAGGAGACGGCCGCCGCCGGGTCCGGGTGGGCGATCCACTCGCGCCGGGCCAGCACGGCCGCGGCCACGGCCCCGAGTGCGCGGCGGTCGGCCCCGTCCAGCCGCGCCCGCAGCCCCGCGTCGGACCAGGAGCGGAGCACCAGCGCGCGCAGCGTGCCCCGGTGCTCGCGGTAGAAGCCGAGGGCCGCCCGCAGCAGCGCCGGCACCGCCTCCTCCGGCGCCTGATTCACGAGAACCGCCTGCTCCGCGGCCAGCGCGTCGAGGTGCGCGTGCAGCCGCTCCTCCAGGTGGCGCAGGAGCGCCTCCTTGCTGCTGAAGCGGGCGTAGAAGGCGCCCACCGTCACCCCCGCGTGGCGGGCGATCTCGGCCAGCGCGGCCTGCTCGAAGCTCCGAACGCGCAGCACCGTCTCGGCGGCCGCCAGCATCCGCTCCAGCGAGGCCGCGCTCCGCGCCTGCCGCGGCGTGCGCACGCTCATCGCACAATAATGATAATCATGGTTATGATCATGCTTTCCAATCGTGTTTGCGTCAAGATCTCCGTGCGACCTCAGGCGAGAAGCGCCTCTGCCGCCCGGGCGAGGAGCTTCCGTGCTTCCTCGGCCACGACGGCCTGGCCTCGCTGCTCGGCGAAGGCGACGGCGCGTCCGGCGGCGTCGGCGGCCAGCGCCCAGTCGCCCAGGCTGGCGGCGCCGGCGGCCACGTCCGCC
>DASUNK010000482.1:0-2501 GCA_036277195.1 Longimicrobiaceae bacterium
GACGGGGATCGGCCGGACGAAGGGGCGCGGCGCGGTGTCGCCGGCGGCGCCGCGGGGGACGGGGGCCACGATCGGCTCCGCCACCGGGGCGCAGGCGGGGGCGAGGAGCACGGCGGCCAGGGCCGCGCGCGGAACGAGACGGGTGAGCAAGGCAGTCTCCGGGCTGAGGGACGGGCCTGCGAAGGCGGGGGCGACCCCGATCAAAACCCGGGCCAGCGCAGGACTCAGCCGGCCGGATCCAGCTCCAGCTCCATCTCCACCTCGGGGGAGAGGACGGTGTCGCGCCGGAAGCGGAACCCCGCCTTCTCGTAGCTGCGCAGCGCCGGCCGGTTGTGCGGCTCCACCGAGAGCCAGAGCCGGCGCAGCCGCAGCGCGCGCGCCACCTCCGCCGAGAGGCGGTTCACCTGCGTCCCCATCCCCTGGCCGCGCACCCCCTGGTCGAGGAAGATGGCGTACTCGCGCACCCCGTCGCTCCCGGTGGGCATCAGCATGGCGTGGCCCACCAGCCGCCCCTCCAGCTCCACGATCAGGTGGGTGCCGGCGGGGAGGATGGCGTCGAGCCAGCGCGCGATGCGGGCCGCCCCCTCGGGGGGGAGCCCCTGGGCGGCCCGCTTGGGCTCGAAGCCGGCGTAGAAGCGCTCCAGCGCCTCGCGGTCCGCGGGGGCGAGGGCGCGCACGGTGAACATCCGCCCCTCCTTGGTGGACAGGGTCGCCGGGAGCAGCGTGCCCGGCGGCGCGGCCATGCTCAGAACCCCAGCCCCCACCCGCGCAGCAACGGCAGCGCCTCGCGGCGGAGCGACTCCAGGGTGCGGCGGTTGGTGGCCTCGATCTCGGCGCGGCGGGGGACCGCGGCGTACTCGCCCTCGGCGTCGCGCATGCCGGCGGGGAGGAGCTCGGGGCTCTCCCCCTGCCAGCGCTCCAGCCAGGCCCGCGGCACCGCGTCGGGGACCGCCTGCCCGGAGAGGGCGCCCCACACCAGCGTCCACGCCCGCGGCACCACCCGCCAGATCGAGTAGCCCCCGCCGCCGGTGGCCACCACGCGGCCGCCGCAGAGCCGGTCCGCCAGCCCGCAGACCAGCCGGACCGTCTCCTCGTAGAGCCGGGTGGTGGCGCGGAGGTGGGTGAGCGGGTCGAGCACGTGCCCGTCGCAGCCGTTCTGCAGGACGATGACGTCCGGGCGGAAGGCCTCGGCCGCCTCGGGGAGGAGGCGCTCGTGCAGGCGGAGCCACGAGTCGTCCTCGGTGAACGCCTCCAGCGGCAGGTTCAGCGAGTAGCCGTACCCCTCGCCCTCGCCCAGCTCGTCGACGAAGCCGGTGCCGGGGAAGAGGTAGCGCCCCGACTCGTGGATCGACACGGTGAGTACGTCGGGGTCGTCGTAAAAGATCCCCTGCACCCCGTCGCCGTGGTGGGCGTCGTAGTCGATGTACATCACCCGCGCCCCGTGCGCCTCGCGCATCCAGGCGATGGCGGCGGCCAGGTCGTCGTACACGCAGAAGCCGGAGCCCCGGGCGCGGTGCGCGTGGTGCAGCCCCCCGGCGATGCTGAAGGCCCGCACCGCCTCGCCCCCCATCACCAGCTCGGCGGCGCGCAGGGTGGCGCCCACCACCAGCGAGGTGGCCTCGTGCATCCCCGGGAAGACGGGGGTGTCGTCGGTGCCCAGCCCCCAGCGCCACGCCTCGGGGGTGGCGGTGCCGGCGGCGGAGAGGCGCTGCACCGCCTCCACGTACTCGGGGGCGTGCACCCGCAGCAGCTCCGCCTCGGTGGCCGGGCGCGGGGGGACCAGGGCGTGCTCGCCGCCCACCAGCCCCAGCGCCTCGATCAGCGAGACGGTGAGCTCCAGCCGCCGGGGGTTGAAGGGGTGGTCCGGCCGGAAGCGGTAGGAGGTGATCCGGGGGTCCCACACCAGCGCCGTCCTCATCCGCCCTCCCGCGGGAGGGAGCGCAGGTCGCCCTCCAGCGAGGGCCACCCCACCTGGAAGCCGGCCGCCTCCAGCGCGGCGACGGCCTCGCGCGGGTCGATGGTGGCCAGGTGCACGATGGCGGTGCGCCGCTCGGCGCCGGGGGGCGCGGGGGGCACCAGCACGCTGTTGAGGTTGAGCCCCAGCTCCTCGCCCAGGATGCGCACCGCGCGGGCCAGCTCGCCCGGGCGGTCGGGGAGCGCCACCTCCAGCCGCGAGGCGGGGCCGGAGGCGCTGAGGATCTCGACGAAGGCGCGCACCACGTCGCTCTCGCTGAGCATCCCCAGCAGCCCTCCCGCCGCGTCCACCACCGGGAGCGCGCCGATGCGGTGCCGGTGCAGCAGGCAGGCGGCGTCCTCCACCGTGTCGTGGGGGCCCACGGTCACCACGTCGCGGGTCATCACCTGCGCCACCGTGGCGCGCCCCAGGAAGGCGGCGCGCTCCGCGTCGTCCGCCGCCAGCGGCGAGGGGGTGGCGGTGCCGGCGGCGGAGAGGCGCTGCACCGCCTCCACGTACTCGGGGGCGTGCACCCGCAGCAGCTCCG
>DASUNK010000483.1:0-2330 GCA_036277195.1 Longimicrobiaceae bacterium
CACTTATTCGAGGCCCTGCGTGATCCGGAACACGTGGCCATCGGGATGGCGCACGTGCATCTCGCGGACGTTCCAGGGCATGTCGGTGGGAGGCCACGTGATCTCCAGTCCCTGCGCGAGGCAATGCCGGTGGACCGCGTCCACGTCATCGACCCACAGCGACATCCAGGTGCCCTGATCGTCCCGGCCACCCTGGCCGTTCAGGCAGAGGAAGATCTCGCATCCGCCGGACGAGACTCCGCCGAAGTCCGCCGGATCTCCCCACTCCCATCCCTTCTCCCAGCCGAGCTTCTCGAACCAGGCGAAGCTCTCCTGGAGATCCGAGACGTTCAGGATCGGCATCAGCCGGTGGACGAACATGGCGCTCCCCGGTCAGACCACCGCGGGGGTGATGAGGTCCGGCCCGTCGTAGGCGGGGCGGTTGACGGCGGTGGAGACGGCGAAGGCACGCAGCAGCCCGTCCGGCGCCGGCCGCAGCAGCGCCGCCAGCTCCGCCGCGGGGGTCTCCGGGTCCAGCCACCCTTCGCGGTCGGCCGGGGCCACGATCACCGGCATGCGGTCGTGGAGGGAGGCCACGTCGCCGCTGGGCGTGGTGGTGAGGATGGTGAAGCTCTGCACCGGCTCCGCGTCCGGCGTGGGGCGCCACGTCTCCCACAGCCCCGCGAAGGTGAGCGGCCCGCCCCCGGCCGGGTGGATCCAGTGCGGCACCTTGACCTTCCCCGCGCGCTGCCACTCGAAGAACCCGCCCGCCGGCACCAGGCAGCGGCGCCGCGCGAACGCCGAGCGGTAGGCCGGCTTCTCCACCACCGTCTCGGCGCGCGCGTTGATCAGCTTGTTGCCGATGGAGCCGTCCTTGGCCCAGTAGGGGATGAGCCCCCAGCGGAAGACGTCGAGCACCCGCGCGCCGTGGTGGCGCAGCAGCACCGGCGCGTGCTGCGTGGGCGCGATGTTGAAGCGCGGCAGCTCGGGCTCCGGGCAGCGCCACTCGGCTTCGAGGGCGGTGGCCAGCTCGGAGGGGGTGAAGGGGGTGCCGAAGCGGCCGCACATGGGTCGGGTCTCGCGGGGTGGAAAAGGAGAAGGGGGCGCCCGTTCAGCGGGGCGCCCCCTCCTCGTCCGGGTGCGCGCGGGTGAGGCCGTCCGGCCCCAGCCTGCGCTTCACCGGCTCGGCGTGCGCCAGGCGGGCCAGCAGCTCCTCCTCGCTCCAGTTCATCCACCCCTCGGGGACGGGGATGAGGCGCCGCTTCTCCTCCAGCGACTCGAAGCAGAGCCAGCCCTCCTGCATCTCGCCGGCAAAGCGGCTGACCGGGAAGAGCGGCTTGTCGTTCGGCGTCACGTCCCAGACGTTCCAGGTGACGCCCAGGTGCTCGATGGTGCGCAGGCTCATGGCTCGGCCCGGCTGGGGAGGAGGGAGGGGGAGACGATTCCGCTGAGATGAAAGATGCTGCGCCCGGCGCGTTTATCAAGCCCCCACCCGCCCCGCCACCAGACGCACCGGGATGCCGCCGTTGCTGGTGCGCAGCACCTCGCGGAAGGGGATTCCCACCTGCGCCTCCAGCCGCGGGTCCGCCGAGAGGAGGGCCAGCGTCCAGCCGTGGCACTTCGCGCGCGCCGTCCGCCCCAGCGCGGCGAAGAGGTCGCGGAGCGCGTCGGACTCGCCCACGCGCACGCCGTAGGGCGGGTTGCTGGCCAGCCACCCCGGCCCCGGCGGCGGCTCGATGGCGGAGAGCGGCCGCGCGGAGAGCGCCACGTCCGCCGCCACCCCGGCGCGCTCCGCGTTGGCCGCGGCGGCGGCGACCGCCCCCTCGTCGCGGTCGGAGCCCAGGACCGGCGCGGGGGCGGCGGGGAGGATGTCCTCGCGGGCGCGGCGGACCACCTCCGCCCAGCGCGCCGCGTCGAAGCCGGGCCATTCCAGGCAGGCGTAGCGGCGCGGCTCGCGGGCGGCGTTCGCCAGCCCGGGGGCGATGCGGCGGGCCAGCAGCGCGGCCTCGATGGGGATGGTGCCGGAGCCGCAGAGCGGGTCCACGCAGGGCGATGCGGGGTCCCAGCCACTCCCCAGCAGCAGGGCGGCGGCCAGCGTTTCGCGCAGCGGCGCCTTGGCCAGCGCCTGCCGGTAGCCGCGCAGGTGGAGGAGCGCGCCCGAGGCGTCGGCGCTCACCAGGCACTCGTCGCGCACGAAGCGGACGACGAAGAGCTGCGCCGCGTCGTCCGCTTCTTCGTCTTCGTCTTTCGCCAGCGAGCCGGCGCCCGCCCCGCCCACGCGCTCGCCGATGAAGCGCAGCAGCCGCTCGGCGACGGCGCCCTCGTGGTAGAGCCGGCTCTTGCGCGAGGTG
>DASUNK010000484.1:0-3001 GCA_036277195.1 Longimicrobiaceae bacterium
CTACCGGCGGGTGGTCACCGCCCCCGAGGGCGCCTACCTGCGGCTGCAGGGCGCGTGGGGAGAGGGCGCCGTGCTGGTGGGCGAGTTCGAGCGCCCGCGCAACCTCGCGCGCTTCGCGGCCTACGACACGCGCACCTGGGAGCGGCGGCCGCTCCCGCTCCCCGTCGCCCGGCAGGCGGTGCCGCACGACCTGGACCGGGTGGCGCTGCTGGCCGCGCCGCGCGAAGGGGCGGGGGATTTCGACCCGGTGGCGGCCGTCCACCTCTGGCGCGGCGAGCGGGCGGAACCGCTGGAGGTGGTGCGGGGGAGGGAGCTGCACCTGGCCTGGTCGCCGGACGGACGGCGGCTGCTGGTGACCCGCCGCGTCACCGAGCGGGTGCCGGACCTGCCGGGCGCCACCCGCTCGCCCTGGCGCACGCACCTGCTCGAATCCACCCGCGACTGAATCCCACGCATGTCCGACGCCGTATCCGCCCCGACGTGGTACTGCGACTTCGCGCCGGGGCATCCCTTCCACGGCCCGTATCACGAGCACGAGTACGGCTTCCCCGTGCGCGGAGACGACGTGCTCTTCGAGCGGCTGGTGCTGGAGATCAACCAGGCCGGGCTGTCGTGGCTCACCATCCTCAAGAAGCGCGACGCCTTCCGCCGCGCCTACGACGGTTTCGACCCGGAGGTGGTGGCGGCCTACGGCGAGCCCGAGCGCGCGCGGCTGCTGGCGGACGCCGGCATCGTCCGCAACCGGCTGAAGGTGGATGCGGCCATCGAGAACGCCCGCCGCCTGCTGCGCCTGCGCGAGGCGCACGGCTCCTTCGCGGGATGGCTCGACGCCCACCACCCGCTGCCGCGCGACGAGTGGCGGAAGCTCTTCAAGCGGACCTTCGTCTTCACCGGCGGCGAGATCGTGGGCGAGTTCCTGCTGAGCACCGGCTACCTCCCCGGCGCCCACCGGCCGGACTGCCCGGTGTACCCGCGCATCGTGGCCACCGGCCCGCCCTGGCTGCGCTAGGGACCGCCGCGGACGCGCGTGGGTATCACGCCGCTCGTGCCCGAGCCACCGCCGCTTTTCCGAACGGGGTAGATGAAGGAGTCCGAGATCCACCTGCGGTACGGGGACCACGACCCCGAGCTGGCGCGCGAGCAGCGGGTGGGCGACCCCGCGGGCATCTACCTGCTGGAGGATCGCTACTTCGTGGCCGTGTTCGGCACCCGGGCGGAGGAGCGCCTGCTGGAGCGGGGCGCGCTGCTGGTGGCGAGCCTGGTGTGGGACCCCGAGGAGGCCGAGCGCTCCGTGGCCGGCGGCTCGCCCTCGCCGCTCCCGGCCTGGCGCACGCGGCTGGTTCCGCTCGATCCGGTGCGCGTCCGCAACTGACCCCCGCCGCCCGCGGGCTGGCGTGCGCGGGGCCGGAGGTGCAAGTTGCCACACCCGCGCGGCCCTTCGCCGCGGCGGCACTCCGCCAGGGAGAGAAACCAATCGTGGGAACCCGACCGGCGTCGAGGCGGAGGCAGGCCCTGCTCTTCGCCCGCAACTTCCTCAAGCATCCGCGCATGCTGGGGTCCGTCATCCCCAGCTCGCGCTTCCTCATCCGGGAGCTGGTGGCGGAGATCGACTGGCGGCGGGCGCGCGTGCTGGTGGAGTACGGCCCCGGGGTGGGGAACATCACCGCCGAGCTGCTGCGGCGCATGCCGCCCGACGCCGTCCTCTTCGTCTTCGAGACCAACGCCGACTTCGTGGGCCACCTGCGCCGCTCGCTGCGCGACCCGCGGCTGCACGTGGTGCACGGCTCGGCCGAGGAGGCCGACGCGGTGCTGGCGCGCCACGGCCGCCCGCGCGCGGACTACGTGGTCTCCGGCATCCCGTTCAGCACCATCCCCCCGGCGGCGCGCGAGTCCATCCTGCGCCGGACGCGCGGGCTGCTGCACCCCGACGGCAAGTTCCTGGTCTACCAGTTCTCCGGCGCCGTCCTGCCGCACCTGGTGCGCACCTTCCGCCACGTCCGCAAGGACTTCGAGCCGCTCAACATCCTTCCCGCGCGGCTCTTCTACTGCACTCCCTGACGCTCCTTCTCACTCCGGTTCCCGCTTCCCGATCGCATGGATTACCTGCTGCTCTGCCTCTCGTCGTTCGCCATCTGCGGCGTGGGCGCGCTGGTGCCCTTCGTCAACACGGAGATCTACCTGCTCGGGGCGTCGGCGCTGGCGCCGCGCGGCATGTGGGTGCCGCTGGTGGTGGCGGGGACGGTGGGGGCGATGGCGGGGAAGGTGCTGCTGTACTACGCCGCCCGCGGTGCGGTGAAGCTCCCCGGCGGGTGGGTGCAGCGCAGGCTGGCCCTGGCGCAGGCGCAGATGGAGGCGCGGCCGCGGGTGGGGAAGCTCGTGTACCTGGCCAGCGCCACGGCGGGCATCCCCCCCTTCTACGTGACCACGCTGGCCGCCGGGGCGGTGAAGATGAACCTCACCTACTTCCTGCTGGCGGGCTTCGTCGGCCGGCTGATCCGCTTCACCGCCGTGGTGCTCCTCCCGCAGCTCGCCAGGGGAAACCTGGGCTGAGGCCCCCACCGCACTCACTCCTCCCGCAGGCGCTCCTCCAGCGCGGGGTCGGGGGATACGAAGAGCGTCTTCGCGTGCTGCACGGTCACCCGGCCCGGCGGGGCGCCGCGCGGCTTGCGCACGTGCTTGCGGCGGGTCCAGTCCACCGCCACCGTGCCCGACGAGCGCGCCTTGCTGAACCACGCCGCCAGCACCCCCGCTTCCTCCAGGTCCCGTGCCGGGGGGCTCCCCTCGGCGGACCAGCGCAGCACCACGTGCGACCCCGGCACCGAGCGGGCGTGCAGCCACACGTCGCCCGGGGCGGCGTGGCCGAAGGTGAGGCGGTCGTTGTCGCGCGAGGTCCGGCCCACGCGCACCTCCAGCCCGCCCGAGGTGCGGTAGACGCGGAACGGCTTCCGCTCGCCCGGGGGCGCGCCCCCCGCGGCCGGCCGGCGCGCCACCGCGCGGCGGA